>JAGHBW010000131.1 GCA_021160765.1 Thermoplasmata archaeon | reverse complement strand
CTCTGAGCCACCCCCTTGAAGCCCCTCTACCCAGAGGTGGGAGAGGCATATCCTTATCTCCTCACCCTCCTCCACAGACCTCTCCATCGCCTCCGAGAGAACCTTAGTGAACTCCTCTCTCTCTTCATCATTCCACCTGGGGGCCTTCCCTAAGGCCTCGTGTGGGGCGATGTAGGGGAAGGGATGAACAGAGACCCGCTCTCCGTCCACCACAATTCTGACAGGCTCAGGGGGTTTCAGTGTGCCTCTATCTGCCATCCATCTTCCGAACACCTCTATTCCACCGAGTTTAAGAAACTCCCTTGGCCCCTCAAGCCTCAATGGAGAGTCGTGATTTCCCCCGATTATGACCACCTTCATCTCCCCTTTTTTTATCCTCTCTACATTATCGCGGTAAAGGTCCCGAAGGAAGGAGTAGTAGAGATTCACTGCCTCCCCGGGGGGCAGGGATGAGTCATATATGTCTCCTGCAACAAGAAGAAGGTTCACACCATCATTCCTGACAACACCTCTAAGCCAGTTTAAAAAGAAGGCAGACTCCTCATGTCTGGGCTTCTCATAAAGCCTTGCACCAAGGTGCCAGTCGGAGGTGTGAAGAACCTTCACCATATTGTTGAATAGACAGTGGCTGGGTATTATATCTTTTCCTCCCCGGGGTGGGTGAAAGTTGGGGAAATAGGCTTCTCTACGACAAAAGTTTTTTAAGCAGATTCCGCAATTTATGAACAAGTCTATAAGGGTATCTGAAGGAGGACTCTACATGAGGAAGATTTTTGCAATTTTTGGTGTGTGGGTAGTGCTTTTATCAACAGGAAGTGCCATAAGTGAATTTTCATCACCTATAAAAGAAGGAAACGCCCAGACGTGGGGAATCGGTGGTTTATCTTTACAGGATATTGAAGGGGAGAAACATGAGGGGGATAGATTTATTAAAGCCGCCACAGAGCTTATGTCAAGCCATTTTATTGAGAACCGCGGACAGATACCAATAGACAATTGTATTTACTACACTCCTGAGGGGAACGTATTCCTTCTCAAAGATGGGTTTATGTTGAGATTCAGGGAGATCAGCAGAGATGGGGGGGGTGGGGCGGATCCAATAAAACCGGCTGCACTCAACAGAGAAATAAAACCAGTATCGGTAAGGGAAAGGGGCGTTGTATTAAAGTACACCTTTGTTGGCGCTAATGATGCAGTGCCCAGAGGTCGGGAGAGGTGCTCATGGTATACAAATTATTTTATAGGGAGCAACCCAGACAATTGGTACACTGAAGTTCCCAACTATAAGGAGGTTGCCTATTCTAACGTTTGGGATGGTATTGACATTATATTCCGCCTGAAGGATGGCGCACTCAAATATGACATCGTCCTCTCCCCCGGGGCAGAACCGGAGAAGATAAAAATAAAGGTGGAGGGAAACACAGGGCTTAAAATAAATGAGGATGGGGAACTCGTCATTGATACAACATTATGGAAGATTAAGGAGAAGATCCCTAAGGCATTCTATAGGGATAATGGGGAGAAAATTGAGAGCAAATACAACATCTATAATGATCATTGTTTCGGTTTTCACCTTCGTGAGCATGATATGGGGAGGGCCATTGTAATAGATCCCTTGGTCTACTCTACGTACGTTGGGGGTTCAAGTTTTGAAATTGGAAATGCCATCTATGTGGACTCCAGTGGAAACGCATATATAACAGGTTTTACCGGATCAGCGAACTATCCAACAACTACGGGGGCATATGATACCGGATTCAACTCAGGATACTATTATGGGGATGTGGTTGTAACAAAGATCAATTCTCGCGGTTCATCTCTTTTGTATTCAACATATATAGGTGGATGGCTTGACGAGATAGGTGCATCCATTTATGTGGATTCCAGTGGAAACGCGTACATCACTGGCTGGACAAGTTCTAACGATTATCCTACAACGAAAGGTGTTGTCAACGAAACCTTTAACGGATATCTGGACGTTTTTGTCACAAAGTTGAATCCCTCTGGGTCCTCACTACTCTATTCTACTTTTCTCGGGGGCACAGATGCCGAGACGGGGAGTAGTATTGTGGTGGACTCTAGTGGCAATGCATATGTTTGCGGGGTGACATACTCCGCCAATTTTTCAACAACGTCTAATGCTTATGACACCACCCTCAACGGTAGTGGAGATGGTTTTGTGTTCAAACTGAACTCTGGTGCCACAAGTCTCCTGTTCTCCACCTTTATTGGGGGTTCCAATTTTGATAACGCGGTTTCTCTAATACTTGATTCATCAGGCAACGTCTATCTCGTGGGTGAGACCAACTCAACGGATTACCCAACAACCACTGGTGCATATGATACAACTTACAACGGTAATATGGATTGTTTTGTCACCAAACTGAACTCTGGTGCCACAAGTCTCCTGTTCTCCACATACGTCGGAGGATCAAACTATGATGGGGCCGATTCTATAGCACGTGATTCTTCAGGGAACATCTATCTCACCGGTATGACAGAATCTAGCGATTACCCAACTACCAGCGATGCCTACGACACAACCTATAATGGAAAAATGGACGCATTCGCAACAGTCCTGAATTCCTCAGCTAGCGCACTAGTTTATTCCACGTTCATTGGGGGATCAGATGACGATTCAGGAAACAAAATAGCCCTGGACTCCAATGGACATATAGTAATTGGGGGAGGTACAATATCTACCAACTACCCAACTACAACTAACGCCTATGATATGTCCATCAATGGTGGTATTGACGCTTTTATAACAGTTCTATCTATGCAATCCTCTAACCTTCTATACTCCACCTTTGTTGGTGGGACCAAGAATGAATCATGTTTCTCTTTGTTTGTAACAAGTGGAAATCAGACCGATACCGTTTATTTCACAGGATATACT
>JAGHBW010000136.1 GCA_021160765.1 Thermoplasmata archaeon | reverse complement strand
GTACCCTGAACTTTTTGAGAAACTGGGGATTGAACCGCCGAAGGGGGTTCTTCTTTATGGTCCCCCCGGAACTGGTAAGACTCTAATAGCGAAGGCTGTTGCCAATGAAACGAATGCCAACTTTTTCTCACTCTCGGGCCCTGAGATCATGAGTAAGTATTATGGGCAGAGTGAGGAGAACTTAAGAGAGATATTCAAACAGGCTCAGGAGAGTGCACCATCAATCATCTTCATTGACGAGATAGACTCCATCGCCCCCAAACGGGATGAGGTGAAGGGGGAGGTGGAAAGCAGGGTGGTTGCCCAGCTGCTCGCCCTAATGGATGGTTTGGAGAGCAGGGGGAAGGTTATCGTAATAGGTGCTACGAATAGACCTAACGCTCTGGACCCTGCCCTTCGCAGGCCGGGCAGGTTTGACAGGGAGATTGAGATCGGCATACCTGATCGTAAGGGGAGGGAGGAGATATTGAGAATCCACACCAGAGGGATGCCGCTTGACGACGACGTTGACCTCGCCTATTTCGCTTCCATTACCCATGGATACACTGGTGCTGATCTGGCCGCCCTTGCAAAGGAGGCAGCTATGAGGGCTCTTAGGAGAATCCTACCGGAGATAGATTTCAAACAGGACACCATCCCCATGGACGTTCTTAACAAGATAAAGGTTACAAAGAAAGACTTTGAGGAAGCGTTCAGGGAGATGGAGCCATCCGCTTTAAGGGAGGTTCTCATAGAGTCTCCAAATGTCCACTGGAATGATGTGGGGGGCCTGAAGGAGGTGAAGGAGGAGTTGAAAGAGGCGGTGGAGTGGCCACTGAGGTATCCAGACCTCTTCCTACAGATGGGGATTGAGCCGCCTAAGGGAATTCTCCTTCACGGCCCACCAGGTACTGGGAAAACCCTCCTGGCGAAGGCTGTGGCAACGGAGAGTGAGGCTAATTTCATCTCCATCAAGGGACCTGAGGTGTTTTCCAAGTGGGTGGGGGAGTCAGAGAAGGCCATTAGAGAGATATTCCGCAAGGCCCGCCAGGCCGCCCCATGCGTTGTGTTCATTGATGAGCTTGACTCTCTTGCCCCCCAGAGAAGCGGCGCTATGTCCGCTGGAGAGCAGGTAACCGAGAGAGTTGTGAGCCAGCTTTTAACTGAAATGGATGGCCTGGAGAACCTGAAGGACATAGTGGTGATCGGCGCTACAAACAGGATAGACCTTATTGACAGGGCCCTTTTGAGGCCAGGAAGGTTTGACCGCATTATAGAGATACCCATGCCTGATGAGGATGCGAGGGTTGAGATCCTTAAGATTCACACCCGGGGTATGCCCCTTGACAAGAGCGTTGATTTGAAGGAGTTGGCTAAGAAGATGGAGGGCTTCTCCGGGGCGGACATAGCCTCCGTATGCAAGGAGGCAGGAATGTTGGCTCTGAGAGAGCTTATTGAAGCACACCCCGGGGCCAGCCCTGAGGAGCTCAAGAAAGTGAAGAAAAAGATAACAAAGGATCACTTTGAGAAGGCAATGAAAAAGATAAAATCCATTAGCGAAAGAAACAAAAACAGTACGATCAACTATTCATAAAAAGGGTAGAGGAGGTGATGGAGAATGATCAAGTGGAATCCGTTTAGAGGGGATAGAAAGGATGAAGAGAAGGAGAGGGATGAGAGGAGAATGAGCGCCCGCAGGTACCCCTCCTGGGGGATCTACGACGACGACTTCTGGGACTGGGAGCCTTGGGGCTTTTCAAGAGACTTCATGGAGCCCTTCGGTGGACTCTTCAGTGATCTGAGGAGGCGCATGGAGAGGGAGTTCCGGAGAATAGAGCAGGAGATGAACTGGATGATGAGGGCCGCACAGGAGGGGCGCCTGAGGCCTCCGGAGGAAGGTGGTCCAATCGTCTACGGTTTCTCCATGAGAGTGGGACCCGATGGCAAACCGCACATCCAGGAGTTCGGCAATGTGAGGGACCCAAGGATCCTCCAGAGACTCAGGGAGGAGCTGGGTGCTCCAGGTGAGGGGGAGGTTAAAGGGCTTCCGCCCTCTGTTATTGAACCCCTCACCGATGTGATGGAGGTGGACGACAAGGTGATTATAACCTTTGAACTGCCAGGTGTAGAGAAGAAGAACATAGATCTACAGGCAACGGAGGACTCTTTGATATTGGAGGCAGAGAGGGACGGGAGAAAGTACTTCAAGGAGGTCCCCCTTCCTGAAAAGGTGAAGCCCGATTCCATTGAGGCGCGGTACAACAACGGCGTACTTGAGGTTACGCTGAAGACCGCTGCGAAGAGGAAGAAGGGGAAGAGGATACCCATTAAATGAGGAGGTGATAGCGATGTCAGGAAAGGATGATGACATCTTCGGAGATGACTTTGAAAAGGAGATGAGGAAGTTCCAGAGGATCATCAATGACATGGTTCGCAGGATGCTCAAGGATTTTGAGGAGGGTGCTTTCACTACAAAACCCTTTGTTTACGGAATCTCGTTCAAGATTGGGCCGGACGGTATGCCCATCATAGAGGACTTCGGCACCGTTCCTGGTGGGGAGAGGAAGGAGGAGGGGGTAAGGGAGCCCCTGACGGATGTCATGGAGGATGAGAAGAACATGTACATTACCATTGAGCTTCCTGGTGTAGAGAAAGAGGACATAAACATGGAAGTGATAGATAACAAGCTGGTGATCTCTGTGGATACGGAGGGGAGGAAGTATTATAAAGAGATTCCTCTCCCCGACAGTGTAGATGTGGACTCTGCAGAGGCGAAATACAACAATGGGGTTCTTGACATTACGATGAGAAAGAGGGTAGAGGAAAAGAGAAAGAAGAAGATCCCTGTAAAGTAGAGAGGGGTCTATTTCCAGTGGAAGGGCATCCCTCCTTCCTCATGGGGAGGGTTGTATGCCCTTCCCATCATTTTATTTCAGATTTTGTTATGTTTTTTTATATTGTTAGCATTTTTATGTTGATGTGCCGTAATGTTAGAGGTATTTAGCGTTTTGCAGTGGAAATTTTGTGTTGTTTCTTTGTTTTCCTTTTTAACATGATTAAACTTAAACTTTTCTAAAAAAATAAATATAATAAAAAGAGAAGTGGAAAACTAGCATTTCCAGTGGAGGTGAAAAAAGAGGATAAAAGCATCCTTTAGAACGGTGTGGGGAGGGGTGTTTAAAGAACATCTGGGATGTTCGCAGGGAAGCGAAAGAATGAACGGGGAGGGATAGGGGGTATTTTTCCAGTGGAAACCCACCCCTCTCACCTTATGCAAAGGCCCCCTTTATGCCATCTATTACAAATTGAATAGAAAAGGCAGCTAGGATTATTCCCATTATCCTCATAAAGGCAAGGGTTCCCATATCCCCCATCTTCTCCAGTATCTTTCCGGAGAAGATCAGAATAACAGCGGAGAAGAGCATTACACCCACTATCGCAAGGATAAGGAGGGGAAGAAGAAGGGGAAGGTTCAGCGACTTCGCCTGAGAAGCAAAGATGATGACAGTGGTGATAGTCCCGGGACCAGCGAAGAGGGGAATCCCCAATGGTACCAGAGCAATTGCCTCCCTCTCCACATCCTCCCCCACACCATATCTAGTCAGTGCTTCTTCCCTCTCCCTTTTTGTCTGTTTAGTTCTGGGTCGAGAGCCTTGGAGGAGTTGTAAAGATATCTGGAAGAGGAGAATACCCCCAGCGATCTTTATTGCGGGGATGGTTATTCCGAAATAGGAGAAGATGAAATCTCCCAGTACCGCAAAGAAGGAAAGCACCCCTACGGTGAAGAGAATGAGTCTTACAATAACCCGTGCCTTCTCCCCCCTCGTGTACCCACTGGTTAGAGCAACATAGAAGGGAACGTTGCCCACGGGGTCCGCCACAATGAAGATGGCGGTAAAGGCGCTCAGGAAGAAGCTTATCGGTCCCACAACCCGGGAAAGGAGTACAACTACTTAAAAATAGACAGAGGGGACCTTTAAATAAGAGAAGGGAAAATATCAGGGGGAGGAAAAATGAGAATTAAGTC
>JAGHBW010000170.1 GCA_021160765.1 Thermoplasmata archaeon | reverse complement strand
GTGTGGAGCAAGATAGAGCCTGATGTTCACTTCTCCCCGGGGGTTGTTATGGAGGTTATGGGCGCAGAGATAACGTTCTCTCCAGTTCACACTGCTGCGTTTGGAAAACTGAAAGAGGAGGCGGGTTTGGCCCTCCGCTTCCCAAGGTTCACTGGCAGGTACAGAGATGACAAGAGAGCTGAGGATGCTACCACGGTGGACGAAATTGTGGAGATGTACAAAGCGCAGCAGAAGAGAGTACTCTGAACCCTTTACCTTCTCTTTCTCATCTCCGCTGATATAGCCTTCTGCAGATCCCCCTTAAATGACTTTACTATCTTCTGAAGGTGGCTCTCCTTCTTCGCCTCAGCGCTCAGGCGAATAAGGGGTGAGGTGTTGGAGGCCCTTATGAGCACCCATCCCTCCTCCATATCCACCCGCACCCCGTCCAGCGTGTTCACCCTGTCGTACTTGGAGTGGTACTTCTTCTTCAATCGCTCAACAACCTGGAATTTCACCTCATCCGGGCATTCTACAGTGATGCTTCTGAACGGGTATTGTGGCACCTCGTCAACAAGGCTGGAAAGCTTCTCTCCCTCTCTGGAAAGGAGTTGTGCGAGCCTTATTGGTATGACCATTGCATCGTCAAAGAGGAAGTACTGGGGCATGATCATGTGCCCGCTCTTCTCCACCCCGAAGATGGCGCCGAGCTCCTTGGCCTGCTGGGTCAGATAGGTGTGCCCCACCTTTATTCTGACAACCTTCGCGCCCAGCGGCTCTAAAACATCCTCAATGGCTCTTGAGGACTCCACATTGGCTAGAATTATACCCCCGCCGTGCTCCTTCAAAAGGTCCTTCGCCAGTATGATGGCGAGAGTGTCAGTTGAGAGAAACCTCCCCTTATCGTCCACAACAACAGCTCTGTCCCCATCCCCGTCAAAGGCCACTCCAAAGTCAAGCCCCTCCTTAAGAACAGTGGAGCGCATTGTCCCTAAAACCTCTGGGGATGGTTCGGAGGGCCTCTGAGAGAAGAAGGGATCCACCTCGCAGTGTATCTTCTTCAGCTTTATCCCCACAGTCTTAAAGACCCTGGGTGCGGAGAGGCATGTGGCACCGGAGCCGCAATCAACGGCGGCAGAGATGTCCCCGTCCATCTGGAAGGAGTCCCTGAAGAAGTCCACATAGGGGTTTAAGAAATGCCTCACCTCAACGGGCTTAACGTCCCTCCAGGTGGCCCTATCAAAATCCCCCCCATCCAGCACCATGTCACGTATCCTCTCAATCTCCTCTGTGGGGAAGCCCACCCCGTCCTCATAATATATCTTAAGGCCGTTCCACTCCGGGGGCAGATGAGAGGCCGTAATATAGCAGGAGAGGGCGCTCCTTGACCTCCAGCCGCCGAAGAGAGCAACACCAAAGGCCGTAGTGCCCTGGCTGACCACCTCAATACCTGTGGAGAGAAGGCCAACCTCAAGAGCCCTCATCAAAAGTTCTGATGTGGTCCTTATGTCTCCGCCCACGGAGACCCTGCCCCCACCCATCTCCCTCCTAACGTATGTGCCCAGGGCCTGGCCGATCTTCATCATAAGTTCCGCTGTCAGCTCTGATCCGTAGATTCCCCTTATATCGTAGGCGCGGAATATCTTCTTCATTCCCTGCACCGCCTCGTGCTCTACGAAGGAGAGAAAAATTCTTTCATTTAACTATTTTGCCCCCACTATCTCACCCGCTAAGATACCCTCAACCACCTCTTTCACCTCCTTCGGCTCCCAGTATCCAACCCTTGAGTACCAGAGCACCTCCCCGCTCTCCGAGGTTGTCAGCACAACAGTCATGGGGACACCAGCGCTCCCGGGGGGAGGGAGGTATACGTTGTAAACCCTCTGATACCTCTCCACACCGGCATCCATGGAGTAAAGAGATACGTTTTCAGAGTAAGCAGGGGAAATACTACCGTCCCTCTCCTCACCTGTGACAAAGCCCAGTTTTCTCATCCCCTCCCACTGCCTTGCACACGGCTCACACCCCTCTCCCCAGAAGAAGAGAACCACAACTCTCTTCCCCCCCAGCTCTTCCAGAATCCAATCTGGATGTTCTGGGGTTTTTCCCACCCTCCAACTCTCCCCTCCACTGTAGCCCTTTGGGTACTCAACCCAGAAGGAGACCTCCCCGCCCCTGTGAGGGTCAAGGCCCAGGCATCCAAGACACTTAACCTTCACAAGTGCCTTCGTCTTCTCAAGCGATCCCTCATTGTAGGCGGAGATGAGGAAGGCGGCACCTAGAAGGATAAGGGTCACCCAAACCAAAAGGCGCTTTGAGGAGCTGCTTAGGGTCATCTGCTACCACCCCCCTTCACCTCTTCGTATCTTTTCAGAATGAGATCTGCTCTGGGTGATGGTCTGGAAAGCCTTCTCCTCCCCAGCTTCAGGACGAGAGCGTCCGTTGGACACACCTCAACACACTTCCCGCACATGATGCACTCCGCTGTATTTACCTGCTTCCTCGGATCCAGCCCCATGGGGCACGCCTTAATGCAGAGGTTGCAGTCTATGCACCTTTTGGGGTTGTATTCCACCCTGAAAAGGGATGTTCTGTTGAAGGGGGCCCAGAGGGCACCCAGGGGGCAGAGGTACCTGCACCAGCCCCTGTACACTGTGATGGAGAGCGCAACAAAAAGAGCGGTGTTAAACGCCTTGATCCAGAAGAAGGTGGGATTCCCTCTCCACAGTTCTGGCTGATAGAAGAGGGTGGGTAGGGTTGCCACAAGCCCGCCAACTGGGTCAACGTCTGTGAAAGCCAGCGTGCCCGTCACGTATGAAAGTGGTGCAATTGAAAGAAGAATAAAGTACTTCACAGGCCGGGCCAGCCTCTCCTTGCCACCCATTCTCAGTCTGAAGGGGTCGCCCCTCCTCTCCCTGTACTTCAGGATCGCAATGGAGGAGATCCCGGTGAGGAGAGAGATAAGCCCTGTGAAGCCCGTGAATTCAATGCTTGTGAGGTAAGCAAGAGGTCTTGGGTGAATTCTGTATGGCTCTATAATGCCCCTCTGAAGAAGGAGGGTGAGGGCGACCAGAAGCGCCCCCAGGAGGACGAGAAGTGCACCTCCAACCACC
This sequence comes from Thermoplasmata archaeon, assembly GCA_021160765.1. Classification (GTDB taxonomy): domain Archaea; phylum Thermoplasmatota; class Penumbrarchaeia; order Penumbrarchaeales; family EX4484-36; genus EX4484-36. The sequence continues at coordinate 5,501 of JAGHBW010000170.1, read as the reverse complement.
CTCTCCCTCTTCAGTGTCGTGTGAACCCCAAGGGCTATTAAGAGGTAGAACCCAACCGTTGCCAGATATCCAAGTGCCATGGAGGAGTAGGCCATGGCGGGGAGGATCAGGGCAATGGAGATGAGAAATACGTGGATGGGTTTCACGTTCTTTAGAGGGGTGGTTCTCAGGTGCTTCATCACATCCTGGAAGAAGCCCACGGGGCAGGCCCATCCACAGGCACCCCTTCCGAAGATGGCACCGATGAGGATGAAGAGCCCCAGGAGGTAGCCAATGAGGGCGAAGACCGCCCCGAAGCCCCTGTGGTACTCCAGAACACCGTGCTCAATCATCCATATTGGACACGCTGCCACAGCCCCGGGGGAGGCGGGGCAGAAGAAATAGGGATATATAAGAGAGGTGGCTTTGACTCCCACCACCCCCGCCACAGATACGACAAGTGCTATGATCTGCAGTGATATTCTTCTGCTCCTCAAGGTGGTTGGAGAGGCCATTGGGAAGGGTAGAGAAGACAGTTTTATATAAATTGCTACAATGGGTGAGGTGGATGGCTGAGAAAAAGAAAGTGAAGGTCTCTGTGGTCATCCCCACCCTCAACGAGGAGAGGTCCATCGGGAAGGTCCTTGACATGCTCCCCCGAGGGGATGAATACGAGGTAGTCATAGTGGATGGACTGTCCACAGACAGGACTGTTGAGATAGCCAGGGAGAAGGGTGCAAGGGTTGTGATGGAGAAGAGGAGGGGCTACGGGCGGGCCTACAAGACAGGTTTTAAAGAGGCACGTGGTGAGATAATAGTCACCATGGATGGGGATCTGACGTATCCGGCGGAGATGGTGGATGAGCTTGTTGAGAGGCTTGAGAGGGAGGGGCTGGACTTCATTACGTGCGACAGGTTCAGGATGATGGAGAGGGGGGCGATGAACTTCACTCATCGGCTGGGGAACTGGATACTCAAGGTGGCTGCAAGGCTTCTTTTCCGTGTACCATTGAACGACTCGCAGAGCGGGATGTGGGTCTTCAGAAGGGAGATTCTCAAGAAGATGCGCCTGACCTCCGACGGAATGGCCCTCTCAGAGGAGATAAAGATAGAGGCATTCAGGAACCCCAAGATTAAAGCAAAGGAGATCTCTGTTCCCTACCGCCCCAGGGAGGGCGAGGTGAAACTGAACACCTGGAGGGATGGGTGGAACAATCTGAAGTTTCTCCTTAAAAAGAGGTTTTCCCCCGGGAGTTTGGGTGAGCCGGAGAAGTTCTGAATTGCTGATTAATTATACCCACCCCCTTTATATTATGGACCGAAAAAAAAAGAATAGGAGAAGTTTCCTATATATTCTGGGAAAAAATGAAGAGATGAAAAAACACATAATGTGTGCAGAAGGTGAATAGTTGTGAGGTAAGATGGAGGTCAACAATTTCAATTTAATGTGTGACTGGAGGAGAGAGGTATGCGGCTGAAAATGAGGGAATCTCCAACGATTTATGTTGTTGTGGGTTTGGTCATACTGCTTGTTTTCGGCGGGATGTATTACGTGAACACGGAAAAGAATGATAAGGGGAATGATGGTTCTTCACATCAGAACAACGAATCCGGCAGCTCAGATAACGGTGAGTTGCTCCTTCTGGCGAGTGGGGAGAAGCACAATATATACACCAACAACAGCACTTTTGAGCAGGTTGACAAGAAGGGGGGGATACCATATCTCAGGGTTGCAGTTGCCCCCCAGTACAACCTGTCCTTCTCCTGGCAGGTTGCAAGAAGAATTCTCAAAGACCCCGTTCTTTATACCGGAGACAGAAGTGGTAATAACACCTATACCTTCCAGTACTACGACAGAAAGGATAGAAACAGGACGCTCACCATATACAGAAATCGTTTTCTCGTATTATACAAGCTGAAGGGGTACAATACCACCACACCACGGGATATAAAGGACTTTCTCCCAAATGGGACTCTCATAAACATAAGTCTGAAATTTGTAAAACTCTACAGGGGTAATAACACCGACTACAGGGTGGAGAGCATTGTCTACTCCCGTATGTGGAAGGGCAACACCACCACCGGTAAGAGGGTATTGTTGGGTTACCTGAAGCAATCCGTCACGCTCAGGCAATATATAAACGGAATACCGGTGAAGGGTTTCTACGGCAGGGTCACTCTAACGTTCGGTCCTGGTGGTGTTTTAGTAAAGTGTGTGGATCTATCCCTTCCATACACCAAGGTGGTCCGGAGAGGTACAACGCGCCCAATAACCTCAGTTCTTAACGACATAGCGGAGAACGGTTATGCAGGTCTTAAAGAGCGCAATCTAACCTTAAAGAGTTGGTACCCGATCTTCATGACGCACGGAAACTCGCGGGAGGTGGTCTTTCTCGGATACGAGATTGTGCTGGCACCCGTTAACGACATGGGGCGGGATATCCTGATACAGGAGAGTGTGGTAATCTAAAAAGTACGTGGATTACGGGGATTTCGGTGGATTGGGCGGCTGCTGGCCATACTGAGGTGGCTGGCCGTAATACGGATATTGGCTCTGATAGGGGGGATACGTCCCATAAGGATAACCGCCATATTGGGCAGGTTTAGGTTTGTCTTTTCGTATAATGAGATATATGATGAGCCCAATTATACCTGCCACAAGAACCACAATAAGCCAGAGGACACCCTCCATACCTCTGCTTTCTGCGTCCCTGTAAACCCACACAGCAACAACGATCCATATGACGATGAGTATTATGTATCCAAAGCACATGGAGAACATGAAAACACCCTCTCCCGGTGGGTACGCCATAAATGGAAACATACAGGGTGAATATGTGATGTTTGATATTTAAAATTTGATAAAAAATTGCTCTAAAAGTCTTCTCCACTCAGTATCTCTTTGAGGCTTATTACCCCCCTCTCCGTCTTTATCCCCCTTCCCCTCTCCTTCTCCTCAGCGTGGAGAAGGAGGTCCCTCCCCGGGGTTTTTGTTGGGATAATGAAGAACTCCCTCCACTCTCCGTCATCGCTCAACAGGACCAGCTTCCTCTTCCTCTCCCTCACCTCCCCGCTCTCAAGGTCCCTGTAGAGGTAGATGGCGTACCTGCCCGCCTCCTCAAGCTCTCTTATCTCTTTAACCCCCTTCTTTGAGACGGTGATGGCATCTTCCTCCTCCACAGAATCACCCCCCTTACACTTTATTTACCTGTATATTAACCCTTCCCTCAACCAACTGCCACAGTTTGGGTTAAAAATATAGGGAGCTATAGCTATGGAGAAATACAGGTGAGTGAAATGGCAAAAGAGAAGAAGCTCACAGCGGCAGACCTTATTCGCGAGGGGTACAGGTTCAAAACACCTCAGGAGGTCTTGAGGGATAGAATCATTGAACTTATTGAAGGGTACCGAAGGGAGGGTTTAAGTGAGGAGGAGGCCATGGGGCGCCTCTTCCCCAACACCATACTGGACCCTGACGTTTTAAAGGAGCTCGTCTCCGCCCTCATCTCCGGCTCCCACGTACTATTCTTCGGCCCTTCTGGAACTGGAAAGACCACCCTTGCAAAGGACATCTGGAACCTCTTCCCGAAGGAGATATACGCCGTTGAAGGGTGTCCCGTTCAGGATGACCCCCTCTCAATAGTGGACGAGGAGGTGGCCCGCAAGTACCCCCCCTGTCCCATGTGCCAGAGGAGGTTTGCCAAGGATGGGATATTTGACCCAAGAGAGGTGGACCCGACAAGCGTTCCTGTGACAAGAACCAAGCTTAAGGAGGGATACGGCTTTGCCAGGGTTCAGGGTTCCTCCGAGGTCTTCCCGGACCACCTAACCGGTGTTATCAACATTCACAAGCTTGAGGCGCTCGGGGACCCAACCAGCCCGCTTATATTAGAGCCGGGTAAACTTCTTCAGTCCAACCGGGGGGTTCTGATGGTGGATGAGGTTGGGAAGCTCCCGCTGGGAACACAGAACGTACTGCTTCAGGCCCTTCAGGAGGGGATAGTCACACCTGCAAAATCCAGGGAGACCTTTCCTGCAAGGTTCGTCGCTGTGACAACCTCCAATCTGCGTGATCTGGACAACATAACAGAGCCTCTGAACGACCGCCTGAGCAACGTCTACGTTGACTGGAGCAAGGAGCACAGGAACAACCTGAAGATAGCCTACCTCTCCCACCCCCTGTGGGAGGGGGATGGGGTGGCCTTCCCCCGGGTGTACGTGGAGGCGGCTGTTTACCTTCTTGAGAACTGGAGGGCTATGGGGGTGGACGTCCCAGAGCTCTCTGAGGTGGGGTCAAACAGAACTATGATGGACGTCATATCCAGGTCCTGGGCATACGCCAGAATGGCGGGCAAGGGGAGGGTGGACTTAGGCGACTTCAGGAAGGGCGCCAGGGATGCACTCTACGGAAGGATAAGGGCCAGGGGCGGCGACTCCTTCCTGAGGAACGAGGAGATCGTTGCCACATTCTTGAAGGAGAACCTCCCGGAGGTTATAGAGGAGGCTTTGAGGAGCTGGTGGTGCAGCTTTTCTCAGAAGAGCCTTGGATCTCAGCCAGCACTTGAACGTGAACTGAAGGAGTCCTTGAAGAGTGTTCTTGAGGGCAGTGCGTCCCCGGAGAGCCTCAAGGGTAGGGTCTCTGTGGAGAGGTTTTTGGAGTATCTGAAGAGCGTGGAGCCCTCCTCTAGATGGCTGGATGAGACCTCCCTCCTTAAAATGGCCGCAGAGACTGTGGCTGAGATAAGCGATGAGGGTGTAATCAAGTGCAGAGGTGAGTAGGGTTTTGGAAGCGGAGTATCTGATCCAGTTCCCCTCCTGTGAGGTCAAACCCCGGGAGAGGCTTGCTCTCACACCGGCTCAGAGAAGAGCGGCTGTCAGGATTCTTGCGGAGAGGGGGGTGGAGGGGATTGATGAGCTTCTTAATGACCTTCAGAAGGATGAGGAGTTTGAGAGGTGGGTGAAGAGGTACAGGGAGGAGTACATGAAGGAGAGGGAGAGGAGGCTTAAGGAGCTCAAGGAGAGGATGAGGAGGGAACTTGCGCGTCTGAGGAGGAGAAGGGAGGAGCTGGATACAGAGGTCAGGCTTCTGAGGTTCTCAGAGGGAGAGATCAGAGGGCTTGGGGTTGAAGATGAACTTATAGCGGCCCTGGAGGTGAGGTATAGGGGTGAGGAGGAGAGGCTGAGCCTCCTTGAGAGGATAATCCTCTTTTTCAAAAGAATAGTGATGGCAATACGCTCCGCCCTGGCGTGGCTTAAGAGGTTCCTTTTCGGAAGGGAGAGGAGGGGGGTTAAGAGGGAGGAGGTAAAGGTGGCAGTTAAGAGCCTACGGGGCAGGTTTGCGCGCCTTAAGAGCACACTTGACGAGAGGCTCTTCAAGGATCCACTGCTTCAGGAGGAGGTGGACAGGAAGCTGGTGGAGAGGTGGGGGAGAAGGGGGGAGAGGATAGTGAAGAAGAAATATGAGGATAGAGAGGAGTACCGGAGGGCTGCTGAGAGGGTTCTGAAGGAGATACTGGAGGAGG
>JAGHBW010000097.1 GCA_021160765.1 Thermoplasmata archaeon | reverse complement strand
GTTATATATGGAACGAATGAGACTATCTCCCTTTTCCAAAAGGATACTGGCATTCTCGCGGTATATGACCCCAGAGTGGGATATTCCACGCTTTTTCATTTCACCCCTGAAAGGCACCCCATAGCCGTCATATCAACACCCCCGGGGGTTGAACTTTCAAAAATGGACAATCTCACCACAATTTTCTTCACATTTCAGAGATATGGGGAGGGGTACTATGGTTCTTTTGATGTCTCCATTCCGCCCTTCTTTAACTGGTCTCTTTATGGTCACCTTCCCGGGGTTGTTAATCTCACAGAGGAGCCACACACAATTCTCTCCACTGCCCAGAAAGTGGGGGATGTATGGGTAGTGGACGTGCTAATCGGAAGGGATCTGTTTCGGATATGTATCTCGTGGGAGAAACCTGTTGAAGTTAAAGCAGTATTCCATAATATCCCACTTCAGGGGGAACCAACGGTAATCTCCCGAATTGGAAACTTGACCCTCATTGGAACGGTTAAGGGGTGGGTCCATGTAATAGAAAACGGTGATATAAAAAGAAGTTTTCAACTCAGTCCACCTATAAAACAGATCCAACCTGTGAATCTTTATGGTGGGTACACCCACCAGGCTATAATTCTATCCGGTCGTGGTTCACTTAACCTAATTGCTGGTAAAGAGGACTTGGAAGAGGTTTATTCACTCTCAGGTATTCTGCAGGGGCTTCAGAAAAACCCTGAAAGGGTGTATCTTCTGCATGGAGGGGGGGAGGAGGTAATCGTCATGGTGATCTCTGAGAATGGGGTTTACATTAACCAACCGTACAATACTTCCGCACCAACATTTGGGGAGATATATGCTCTTCTCACAGCAACCATACTAATCGCTTTACTCAGAGTTCGGCCCACCTGGTGGCTTCTAGATGGGATTGGGGTACTTGCAGGGGCGGGCCTCATATCAATATTGGGAATATCCTTTGCACCTCTCCCACTGGTAATCCTCTTCATAGCCCTTGCAATCTATGACGCTATCGCTGTATATAGAACAAAACACATGCTCCAGCTGGCAGAAAGCGCCGTTGAGGCACAGGTGCCGGTAATGTTGGTTTTTCCCAGGCGCAGGGGGTACAGGCTTCCCAAAAGTCTCGGACTTACAAAAAGAGCTAAAAGAAAAAGAGATGCTTTTTTCATGGGATTAGGTGACGTGGTAATACCAGGTTCACTTGTAGTTTCAGCATATATCTATCTCCCCAGCACACCGACAGTGTTGAACGTACCGTATAACATCCTAGCCCCAATGTTTATACTTTTGGGAATCTTCACAGCACATCTCATATTACTCTGGGTACTTTTGCGAGGAAAACCTCAGGCCGGATTGCCTTTTCTAAATGGGGGGGCATTGGTAGGGTTGGCAATAGCATATCTTCTGTCTCTTCTTTAAAAAAAGAAAACAGGACGTCTGTTGTAAATTCATACGAACCTTATCGTCTCCAAGTTCATCGGTACCTGGGTTTTAATATTGTATCTTCTCTGGAGAGTTATGGCAAGGTCCTCGCTCTTCTGTTGGTCCCCATGAGACAGGATAATACGCTCAGGCTTTTGTTCCATGGTGGCAACGTAATTCACCAATTGTTTCCTGTCAGCATGCCCAGAAAATCCGTCCACCGTCACTACTTCAAGCTTAATTGATATTGCCCTAGGTCTCCCAATATTGCCGCTCGGGACCAGAAGCTCCTTAAGCCCTTTTTGTATCTTTCTCCCAAGAGTGCCCTCCGCCTGATACCCGACAAATATCAATGTATTATTGGGGTCTGGTGCCCATGCCTTCAGGTACTCCATTATGGGACCGCCGTTGAGCATACCTGATGTGGCCAACACTATTGCTGGATCGGGTGATGCCAGTATCTTCTCTCTCATCTCCCTACTGTCAACCCTGTGGAAGTATTCCGATAAGAAGGGGTTCTCATTTCTCTGGAAGATTTGGGTTCTCAACTGGTTATTCAGATACTCCGGATAAGCGGTATGGATCGCCGTAGCCTCCCATATCATCCCATCAAGATATATCGGGGTCGGAGGCAGTGTGTTGTTCTTCATCATCTTCTCCAGGACAATCATTACCTCCTGGGACCTCCCTACAGCGAAGACGGGGATTATTACCTTCCCTCCCCTCTGCAGGGTGCGTTTAACCACGTTTTTGAGCTGGGCAGAGGCCTCTTTTCTAGTAGGCTGAAAGTCTTTCCTGCCACCATATGTTGATTCCATTACCAGTCCTTCCACTCGTGGGAACTTGTTCCTCGCTGCGTTAAAAAGCCACGTTCTTTCAAACTTTATGTCCCCCGTGAAGACTATGTTGTAAAGCCCTTCGCCAATATGAAAATGAGCGACGGCGGAACCTAAAATGTGGCCCGCATTGTGGAAGGTAAGCTTAATGTCGGGGGCGATATCAGTGGTCTCGTTATATTTGATGGGTATGGTGTGTATGAGCATTTCCCTTATATGAGATGAGTCGTAAGGAGGCCTACCGCTCTCACTTCCTGCCACCTTAAGGTAGTCTATTTGAAGAAGCGCCATCAGGTCTCTGGTTGGGTGTGTTGCATATACAGGTCCGTCATACCCGTATTTGAATAACAGGGGGACAAGCCCGGAGTGGTCCAGATGGGCATGGGTGATCACAACAGCGTCAATGGAGGAATCAATGGGCGTTACCTCGGGAGCATTAAGGTATGGGGAGGGGGAAGCCGCAGAAGAAACATTTATACCACAATCAATCACCACCCTGGTGTACCTTGTTGAAAGGAGGTGACAGCTTCTACCTACTTCCCTATACCCACCAAGAGATGTCACCCTCACCCACGTTTCCTCCCCCTTGGGTATCTCCTGGAATATCTTCCGCCCCACCCTTTTTAAGAACTCCCTTCTCTTCTCCGCGATCTCTGGATCTCTTAGAAGCCTCCGGATGTCCTTTAAAGTTCTAGAGGGAATTGGAGGGCTCCGGACGATAGTGGGTGTCCAGCCGGTTCTCAGTTTTATTTCGTTGAGGTTCATCCCGTGCTTTCCGATAGCCAACCCCGGGGAGCGTGCCTCAATAAGAACTTCATTGAAGTCATGATTGAAGTGGATGTCAGTAACCTCAGCTTCGGGGGGGATTATCTCCTCTATTATTGCCTGTGCCTCTTCCACACTTTTCACCAGTGACGGGTCGGGTCTTATGGAAACCCTCCTTTTAAGTCCCTGAGCTAGTTTTCTCACCAGGTTGGAGTCCTGGGAGAAGTTCTCTATGTCTTTTGTCTTTATTACAACCACTGGGCCCTCTACATCCACATCTGTTATCTCAACGCCTTTTGGTACCAGTTCCATTATCTGTTTCCTTAGTTTGGAAATGAGGTTGTTGTATCCCATTTTTCTCTCCTCTTACTATTTCTTATCCCTGACCAGTAGCCTCTGAGGTTAATGGAGTGGAAGCCACGCACCCGTTGTAGAAGTTATGATTCAACCACCAATTTAGAAGATATTGGGAAAAAACGTACTATTTGTAACCTAATTGGTCATTTGATATTTAAGTTTTTCTTCCTCTTCTCTATCTCCTTTTCATCAACAACAGTCCAGCCCTTCTTCGTTATAACTACAATCTCCATGCCGTCACCGGAAGCTGCATCCCTCCTCATAGCTGAATTAAGTGCTTTTATCGCCAGATCTATCCCCTCATCCACTGTAATGTTGTCTCTGTAATGATCCTCCAAAACCCCGTAAGCATAGGGGGATCCAGAGCCAGTGCAGACATATTTATCTGGAATTGACCCTCGAGCGGGATCCAGTGAATAGACATGCGGACCCTCTCGATCAACCCCTCCAATAAGGAGTTGAACCCAATATGGAAAATACCTGCTTGAAGACAATATGTTCGCTGTAAGCGTAGCAGCCGCCTTCACACTCATAGGCGTATCCCGTTTCAGCCGGTAAAGCTCAGCCTCAGCTTTGATGTATCTTGCAAGCAGCTGTGCATCCCCTACCAGTCCTGCGGTGGTCATGGCAAGGTGTTCGTCTATTTTGAAAAGCTTTTGCGTACTTTTATGGGCGATTAATGTACCCATGGTAGCCCTTTTCTCCGTAGCCATGACAACACCATCTTTACAGACGATCCCTATGGTGGTGGTTCCTGTCTCTTTTTTCTCTACCATTTATTAACACCTTTTTCAAAAATACTGTGGCGGTGATTTATACGCCAATACTTAAACTTTGTTGTAAAAATTTCTTACTATAGAACCCCACAAGACCATCCTAAAAGATCTTCCCCTTCAGATCCACTAGCCAGTCAAGAATGAGATGAAGAGAGTATCCATAAGAAGCGACTACGAATAGAAGCAGAACACTATACCCGTTGAGGCCCCAGAATAAGGAGTGGCCAAGTGCCCAGAGGCCTCCAAAGACTATAGCAGTCACGGGATGGTGAAGCCTACCTCTATGTTTTTTTGGTAAAAACAAAAGTCCATATGAGATTAGGGTTGCTACAGTAAATATAATGAGTGGGGTCAGAACACCGTTAATCTCCAAGTGAAGTATTCCGCCCCTGTGGAGGTATTGAGAGACATAAAAGAGGAAGAGCGCATATCCTCCAAAGAAGGGTGGTATGTACACTGTTATCTTCCCACCACCGTCCACGTCTGGTAGAAGGGATCCAAAAATTATGCTTAACGAAAGAGAGAGGGAGAGAAGAAGCCCCCTCCTAGAAAAGAGCGGTACTTGGGGGGTAAGATATATTCCGGGGGTGGGGTACAGAAGTAGAAGCACCAAAAAGACCAGGAGTATGGGGAAGATCCCAAAAATTCCGAACCAGAGGTGCGCTTTCCATCCAGGCATCCCATTCCCTGAGGTATACCATACAAACCCCAAATATATATTGGACTACCAGGTGAGTGAAAGTAAATCTACCACGGTTCCTTTTTAAGACCTAATCTGTACCCAACAATGTTCACTGCACGATGGATGGAGGGGGTTAAAAGTAGTAATATCAGGAGAGCAACAGCTGAGGTGATGGATAAGAAGTTTCTTATAATGAAAGAAGGAATAAAAAGAAGAAGTAGGAATGCTCCTATTATAAAATCCCACTGATCAAGCCCTGGCGCCTTCTCCCCCCTTTTAAGTCCCAGCCGCCTTTTAATGAAACTTCCAAGCATATCTCCCATTAAACCACCAAATGCCAACCAGAAGGATATGAAAATAAAGTAATCCCAACCTCCATAAATTTCCCTTACCGTGAAAAAGGAGGTTCTCCCATCCAGAAGGAAGACCACAACTATTCCCACAACACCTCCGCTTAATGTGCCTCCAAAAAGTCCTCTCCAGGTCTTCCCGTCACCCAGTATTCTTCTCCCATCCTTCCAGTATCTCTTAAAATCAACAGGGGTTCCTCCCCCAAAGAGAACTGCTAGGGGGTTTGCTACGTAGGCTGGAAGCAGTATGATAAAGATTCGTACAGTTTCCGTTAGAAGCGTTGTTAGGTTCATTGTCAAACACCGCTATCGTATGCTGAATCCCCCTTTCAAAATAAAGTTTTACCCGGGAGGCCAACGATGAACTCCCTTGGCTAACAAGGAAGTAGTGAATGGGTGTGAGACACCCTTATATATAAGGAAAAATACAACCCAAAACCTTTTAATAAGGTCCCCGGGGTTTTTCAATCACACGTATTGCCCAAAAACAGTTTCTGTATAGAGGTGAAACTTATGGAGTATTTTAAAGTAACCAGTCGCGTTCTTGTGGCAATTTTAACATTGGCAGTAGTCTTCTCCGGTCTGGCAATTTTCCTAAACACTGCCCCCGCAGGGACCGGAGATACAGCTACCCGGGTGACGCAGAGGGAAACGAATGAAGAGACAACAGGTTTCCACGGGAGTATGTCTATGGAGGGTCTCCCAGAACAGATCGTTTTAGGTGAGAAAACTATGCAATTTTTAGGTACTCAGGTTAAAAGCGCTGACATAAATGGCGATGGTACGGTGGACATAATTACAAACCTGCAGTACTACGATACAGACCTGAATGCAGTAGTTGTTTTCTTTGGTGGAGGTTTAACCAGATATTATACCCCATCCACCGCAGATGTATCCTTCGTAGGGCCCACAACCGATGTTTTCGCAGCATACTTTACTTTGGGTGATTTCAACGGGGACGAAAAGGTGGATATAGCCATTGCATCCTTCGGCACACCTTCCTGCGTGTATATCTATCTCAATAGAGGATCGTGGAGCGGAACGTATAACACCTCCTCCGCAGATGCGGTGATATATGGAGCCGAGTGGGGAGAGATTGGCTATCTTCTTCAAGCAGGGGATATAAACGGGGATGGAAAGGACGATCTGGTAATGCTTGAAGACAACTATAACGGCTTCCAACAGATTTACGTAATATACGGGAGAAGCACTTTTGCATCCTCATACCTTATAAACGCCTCCGAGTACGATGTGAGGGTGAACTCCACCCTGCCTCTTTTAGGGGGCTCCACCCTCTGGCCCATGTCTGACCTGGATATAGCAGATGTGACGGGGGATGGCTTCGCAGACCTCCTAATCGGATGCGACGTTAGTTATATGGACACATCAGACGGTGTGGTGATGCTCCTTCCCGGCGGGCTTTACATGCCCAAAGATATAGATCTCAAAACGTATCCACACTATGAATTCAGAGGATACACGGGCTATCACATATATGGTGTTTCACACGGCGATTTCAACGGAGACGGTCAAGATGACGTAATGGTCTGGTCCCCTTACGCCTTCCACAACTACGGGGGTGCTTTCATATTCTACACAACATCCTATAACGTTGCTGGAAGTACAACATTGTTGAACGCTGATTTGATAATAAGAGGCCCCTCCGCCATGGGAAGCCTGAATTTCATGGGGATAGAGGACCTGGATGGGGATGGAATGAGCGAGATCATGGTGGGTAGCGAGGATTTCAACTCTGGTTCTGGGGGTCTTTACATTATCTACCGCAATGAGTTTGACAACCTACTGGATAACGTCTATGAAATGATGTTCGTAACCCCTGGTTTCTCCCTCGCCGGTCCTGGTTCAGACTCCTACCTGGGTGAGAATTTGAAAAGAAATGTCATCTTCACGGACTTCAATAATGACGGCATAATGGAGCTCACTGTAGGGACCCCCGGGGTGAAGAACACTGTGGACGAAGAGGAGCCGCAGTATGCAGGAGGAATTTACATCCTCCACCAGATAGAAACGGTGTTTGAGGTACGAGATTTCACAATCTCGGACCAACATGAGGTGGGTGGTGTTAACGTATTGGGCGCTGATTACCCATATACAATGACCTTCAAAGTACACAACTCCTGGGACAGAAGTGATGTTCACGGAATGAACATAGTATTTGCATTCTCTGGGAGTATGAGCGGTGAGTCCATCAGCCTCAGCTGGACACCGGCTACCATGGAGATACGCAAAAGTACTGACCTTGGACACTACTTTGAGCTGTTGTCCGCCGAATCCAGAGCACTAGATGAAAAGACATGGTACTTCAACATAACATTTGTCCTTACCCACAACATAACCAGTGAGGATCCAATAACAATCGG
>JAGHBW010000173.1 GCA_021160765.1 Thermoplasmata archaeon | reverse complement strand
GGGAACTACTGGAGCGATTACAGCGGCAGGGATAATTTCAGCGGGCCCGGACAGAATATAAGCGGTTCAGATGGTATTGGGGACACCCCATACAGGATCCCCGGGGGGAACAATTACGACAACTATCCCATTCTATCTCCCCCCGCTGCCCCCTCCGCATATCTTTACAGTGGTGGTGTGTCACCCTCCTCTGGGAATACCTCCACTCTCTTCACCTTCTTCGTATATTACTTTGATGAAAGTGGCGCTATGCCGCAATATGTGACATTGGTTGTAGATTCAGAGGAGTACAGTATGAGCAGCGATGGTGGCGATGTGAGGAGAGGCATTAGGTATGTCAGGGAGCTGTATCTTGAAGAGGGGACACACCAGTATTTCTTCAGGGCACGTTCACACACTGGTGCTCTCATAAAAGAACCCTCCGCTGGTCACCTCAATGTTACCGTTTTACCTCCAATTAGTGAGAGATCTGCGCTAGAGGGGGGAGGGGTTACCCCCTCCGAGGGAGATAACACCACCTACTTTACTTTCCACGTCACCTATCGGAATCCAGAAGGGGTCAGGCCAATCTGGGTAAAGGTGCACCTGACGGACATTTACGGTAGGACCGTTTTAGATAGTCTCAACATGACCGTCCCCGTGGGGGATTTCTCCAAAGGGGTCAACTGCACCGTTACAACAAGACTTCCTTCCGGAATGGTCTATTATTATTTTGAAGCGTTGGACCCATCGGGATGGACTGCAAGATACCCGGAGGGGGGCCTCCTACAGCTTGCCGTGCACCGTCCTGGAACTGCTGCGGTGCTGGCTAATTCAGAGGCATCTCCCCGGAGAGGCTCTCTCTCAACACTTTTTACTTTCCAGACCTTCTTCCGTGACGTGGATGGAAAAGAACCACTTTATGTATATGTATTTCTGGAGCCGGTTGAAGCGGAAGGGAGAGAGGAGATGTATGCGCCCATGGGATACAGGCTAAATAAGCTGTATGAGTCCCTAGAGGGCACTTGCTACGGTGTGAGCCGGACAATAACTCTACAGAGTGGATACATTAGAGTGTGGTTTGAAGCTATGGATTGGACCCACAAAAAGGTTCGTGATCCTCCGGAGGGTAAGGAGCTGATAATATACCTTGAAAGGGGGGAGATTCTCAAGGATCCAGAGATCTCCCCGGGGGATTGGGACGATCTGAACTCCAGCGAAGCTGTGAACATCTCCATTGTTTACATTAACCCCTCTGGTAGAGCGCCCGATTATGTGGCGGCCTATATTGATGGGGTGATGTATGGAATGCAGCCCACAGGCAGAAACTACACCAGAGGGGTTTCCTATTTCTACATAACCCGATTTACTCCGGGGAATCACACATTGTACTTTGAGGCAAAGGTTGGGGAGGTTATATACAGATGTCCGGAGGAAGACATACTCTTCTACGTTATGGGGGGGGCCCGCCTCAACCACCCACCACAGCTCACAGGGGGGGTCAGGGCTACAGAGAAGAATGACAGTTACGTCTTCTACGCCACCTATCTTGATACGGATTGGGATCCCCCAGAATCGGTCACTCTCCACATTGATGGCGCCATGTTCCGCATGAAAGCTGTGTCAGCACCTCTGTGGGGAAGAGGTGTGATGCATGAGATCATGCTGAACCTCTCCCCCGCGGTGCATAGGTACTATTTCACAGCCACAGATTCTGCGGGCGGTTTCTGCAGATACCCCTTAAGTGGAGACCTTCTACTCAACGTGAGCCAGTTGCCAGGGGGTGAGTCCACACCCTCACCTCCCATGGCGGTTATCCACTACAGACTGAACGACTTTAACGTTCTACTGGACGGTTCACGTTCGTATGATCCAAACGGCCATATTGTACAGTACACTTGGGTGGTGGATGGCCAGGAGATAACCGGAATGATTATTCAAAGAGCGCTCTCTCCAGGGTATCATAGAATCGTTCTCACCGTTATGGACAGCGAAGGCCTCACCGACAGCAGAGAAGTGAACCTTCTGGTAGGTGAGGGGGGAGTTGGGAGGAACGTCAGGGTTGCAGGAAGTGTAAACTTGGAGGAGGGAAAAGGAGAGGTGGATGCGAACAAGGGCTACAACCTTAAGGTGAGGGAGGTGGAGGAGGGGAGGGCGGTTATAGGTGTTTCTTCCGCGGAGGGAGGGGCTGGTTTTGTAGTAATTTACGTCAACAGGAGTCTGTTAGGGTATGGTGAGGTTGTCCTAACGGTGGACGGAAAGAAGGTTAAAAGAATGCGCCTGGAGGAGATAGCAAACACACCTGACACGCCGGGATACGCTGTTATAGAAGTAGGAGGGGAGCTTCAGGTAATCCTCTATCTTCCCGAGATAGAGAGTCATACTGTGGTCATTTCCTGTTCTTCTAAGACAGGGGAGAGGACCCCACCCCCTCATACTTTCCCAACACTCCTTGTATTGTTTGCGGTTCTTCTTCTGGCAGCAGCTATTGGCAGTGTGCTTGCGATCTCCCGCAGGAAACACACCGGTAGCGGATTCCTTCTCTCCGACGAGAACATCACACCCTTTGAGAGAAAGGGGAGAATCAACTGGGACGAGTTCGTAGAGGAGTAGCGGCTCTTTCCCCCCTCCCCCCGGCCAACTTTTTATATCGGGTGGATTATATTGTGAAAGCGCCGGGGGTTTTAAGAAATGCTGGACATGAACTTCATCCGGGAGAACCCAGACAAGGTAAGGTGGATGCTTGAGGTGAGGGGGGTGGATGCGGATCTAGATAGCCTTCTTGAATGGGACAGGAGATTCCGGGAGGCCACCACAAAGGTCAACGAACTGAGGCATCGTAGGAACGTGGTTGCGGAGAGCATACCCAGGGTGAAGGACTCGGAGGAGAAAAGAAAGCTCATAGAGGAGTCCAGAGAGATAAACAGGAGGATCAAGGAACTGGAGGCGGAGAGAAGGGAGGCTCTTAGGAGAAGGGATGAGATCAGGCTTCTAATCCCCAACATGCCCCGACCCAGTGTTCCCATAGGGAAGGATGAAGACGACAACAGGGTGGTAAGAGAGTGGGGTGAGAAGCCCACGTTTAATTTCCCTGTCAAGAGCCATCAGGATATTGGTGAGGATCTGGACATCATAGATTTCACAAGGGGCTCCCGGATGGCGGGAACGGGATTCTACGTCCTTAAAGGTGACGGCGCCAGACTTGAAAGGGCGCTGATTAACTTCATGCTGGACCTGCACAAAGAGCAGGGTTATATTGAGATCTTTCCCCCAATTCTTGTCAAGCCAGAGGCCATGACCGGAACTGGACAGCTTCCCAAGTTCAAAGACGACATGTACTGGTGCGAGAGGGATGACCTATACCTCATACCAACGGCGGAGGTGCCCGTGACCAACCTGCACATGAACGAGATACTCTCCGCAGAGGACCTCCCTATCTACTACACATCGTATACCCCCTGTTTCAGGAGGGAGGCTGGAAGACACCTTTATGAAAAGGGAGTCATAAGGGTTCATCAGTTCAACAAGGTTGAGCTTGTCAAGTTCTCACTTCCAGAAGAATCGGATGAAGAACTGGAGAAGCTGACTGCGGATGCGGAGGAGGTTCTTAAAAGACTGAAACTTCACTACAGGGTCGTCCAGCTCTGTACAGGGGATCTGGGCTTCTCCTCTGCCAACACATATGACCTTGAGGTGTGGATGCCCTCCTTTGAGACATACGTGGAGGTCTCCTCCTGCTCCACCTTTACAGATTTCCAGGCCAGGAGGGCAAAGATAAGGTTCAAGCGGAAAGCACACCTGGAGAGCGAGTTCGTCCACACGTTAAACGGCTCGGGTGTGGCCATAGGCAGGACAATGGCGGCCATCCTGGAGAATTACCAGCTGGAGGACGGAAGGGTGGAGATACCGAAGGTACTGCGGCCCTATATGGGGGGCCAGGAGGTCATAGAGAAACCGGAGAAGAGGATTACTCTCTTTAAGTCCTAATCCTCTTCGTCCACGTATATGAACCCTTCCTCCTCCTCATCCCATACCCTCTTCTTCGGCTTCCTTCTCTCCGCCCTCCTCTCCGGGGGTCTCGCCGGCTTTTTTC
>JAGHBW010000140.1 GCA_021160765.1 Thermoplasmata archaeon | reverse complement strand
GCCTGGTCTATGTGCGGATATCCCTCCTCGTCAACCCAGAATGCTGGACACGCAAGTGCTTTTGTACATATGCCGCATTTTGTGCACTTCTCCACATCCACCTGCCAGGTTGGCACCTCTCTTCCCGAGCGTCTGTACTCCCTGAGAAGCAGGAGCGTGCATGGTGCCTTGGTGATCACAACAGCAACCCCGTGCTCTTTTGAATACGCTATTGCCTCTTTCATAACCTGGGTGGTCTCCTTTATCTTGAGGGGGTTTACCGTCTTCACAAACTCAACCCCCAACGCCCTTACTACCTTCTCTATTGATATGGCAGGAGCCTGATTTCCCATTCCATCCACCGGAAGGCCCGGATGGGGTTGATGTCCAGTCATAGCAGTTGTGGAATTATCCATTATCACCAGAACGAACTTATGACCATTGTGTACAGCGTTAATGAGACCGGCGATACCGCTGTGGAAGAACGTTGAGTCTCCGATGAAAGAGATTATAGGACCTGAGGAGTCCCCCAGGGCCCTGTAAATCCCCCCGGGCATGCCCGTAGAGGCACCCATGCAGAAGAGAATGTCACCTATCTGATATGGTGGCTGGATTCCAAGAGTATAGCACCCTATGTCGGTGGGAAATACACCTTTTCCTCCTGTGGCCTTTTTGACGGCGTAATACGTTCCTCTGTGAGGGCAGCCTGGGCAGAGGGCCGGAGGACGCCCGGGAAGCTCTATCTCCTTCCAGGGGATCCTCTCCACCTTGATCTCCACGCCAAGTGCCTCGGCAATTCCGGTGTAAACAATGTCCGGGTTGAACTCCAGACTTCTCGGAAAGTAGCCGTCCCTCTTACCCAGAATGGGAACCGTCAGGTCTAATTCCTTGGCCAAAGCTTTTATGTCTGTCTCCAGTACGGGTTCCAGCTCCTCTACCACGATTACAACGTCCTTATCCTTCATAAACTCCGTTATGGTTTGTTCTGGAAGTGGGTGGGTAAAGGTCAGTTTCAAGACAGAGATCCTATGGCCAAAGGTGGTTCTCTCCAAAACCTCCTTCACATAGTTGTATGAGACCCCCGATGTTATTATCCCCACCTTTTTTCCTTCCACCCCATACTCCTCTATTCTGTTGAAGGGGCACTTCTCTGCCTCAGCACGAAGCTTCTCCATCTTTTCAAGAAGCACCTTGTGCCTAACCCTTGCATTGGCGGGGACAACGACGAAGCGTGAGATGTCTCTCTCCCATTTGGGGTGTCTTCTCTCCCTGTTTATTGGCCCAAGTTCAACGTCGGCTCTTGCATGGTTCATTCTTGTTGTGGTTCTCATCAGAAACGGAATCTCATGTTTTTCAGACGTCTCATATGCGTACAGGATAAGGTCCTTCGCCTCCTGGGGAGTTGAAGGTTCAACCATTGGGGCTCCAGACAACCTTGAATAATAACGGTTGTCCTGTTCATTCTGGGAGGAGTGGGCGTGAGGGTCATCCGCAGTGACTATCACCATACCCGCCCTGACACCAGTATAGATGAGGGTCATAAAAGGGTCTGAAGCCACATTCAAGCCAACGTGCTTCATAAAGGTGAGACTTCGGACACCAGAGACCGCTGCAGCACCTGCAACCTCCATCGCCACCTTCTCATTAGTTGAGAATTCAAAGTACATGTCTGCCTTTTTGGCAACCCTAAACAGTGTGTTCCCTATCTCTGAAGAGGGTGTTCCCGGGTATGCGGCGGCCACCTGGACCCCCGCCTCTATGGCACCCCTGGCTATGGCTTCATTTCCCAGCAGGAGGATTCTCCTTCCCGGTTCGTCCAGAAGAATCTCTTCACTCATTGTACAACTCCTCCATCCTTGCTGTCATCTCTTCCTTGAGCAGAAGTTCCTGCCAGTTTCTCTCAACCGCTTTCTCAAGAACCTCTATATCCTCCTCCGTTAAGTGTTTGAACCTTCCCTGGAGCATTAGATACTCCTTAAGAGGGGTCTTTTTGGGCTTCATCGTTATCTTATATCTGCCGTATTCCACTTCATACAAGGGAAAGGCCCTTGACGTAACAGCAAGCCTGGCTAGTTTTGGTGTCAGTTCCGGCGGTGTCTTCCACCCGGTGGGACAGGGTGAGTAAACGTGCATGAATCTGAAGCCTTTGATCTCCTTTGCCTTTTTGAACTTCTTCACAAAATCCTCAGGATAGGCAACAGAGAGGGTGGCAGCGTAGGGAACCCTGTGAGCAGCCACAATGTCCACCATGGGCTTCTTCGGTCTTCTCTCCCAGAATTTCGTCGTTCCAACGGGTGTTGTGGTGGTCCAGGCGCCCATAGGTGTTGCACCAGACCTCTGAATCCCTGTGTTCATATAGGCCTCATTGTCATACATCACGTAGATCACATCTTCATTCCTCTCCGCAGCAGCGGAGAGAGCCTGAAGCCCTATATCCGCAGTACCACCATCCCCCGCCCACCCCATCACAACAATGTCCTCCTCACCCAACGCGTTCAAAGCGGCTCTTATCCCAGAAATTGAAGCCCCTGTAGTTGCAAAGGGTGTATAAAGAAGTGGAACCTGCAGGCAGTTGTTGGGCCAAACCCCTGGCATTACCGCCCAGCAGCAAGCCGGGATGGAAACTATAGTTCTCTTGCCAAGAGCCTTCAGAGCATATCTCATGGCCATCGTAGCGCCACAACCCTGACATCCTGTATGTCCCGGGGACATTAGCTCTATATCCGGTATGGGAAGTTTCACCATTTACATCTCCTCCTCTGGCATGTTCTCTCTAACCAGTCCAAACCAT
>JAGHBW010000145.1 GCA_021160765.1 Thermoplasmata archaeon | reverse complement strand
CTGTGTTTTCAGGATTATAGGAGAACTCCACGGAGCCTCCAGCGGAGGATGCTACATCCTTAGCGAGATAGTCCAAGAAATCTCCCGTCCCCTTGTACAGATAGATGCCCAGTCTCTCCGTGGAGGGCACATTATCTATCTTGAAGGTGTACTGGCCGCCAGAATAAAGATACACATCATACATGTTCAGCAGGGGATAACTAGCGGCCAAAGTCCCAGTGTACCCGCCCCCAGATGTGAAGTAGCTGTAGCGGTACTTTCCAACATAAGTAGGACCGGAATAATCCAGAGTGTCTGTTCCGTAAAGGGGTCCTCCGTGTGAGTCAGATTCCACATCTATCCCATAGCTCCAGTCTCTGCCTGTGAATTTTACTACTTTTATGTATTTTGTACCACCGCCAAGCGTGTGGCCGTCAAGAATTACCACATCAAACGCGTCAGAGCCTCGCGTAGAAGATGCCACCAGATTTGTCATATCATAATCTGTGTACGCGAATAGATCAAAATCCTCGCCACTGTTTCTGTTTATAATAGCAACTGCGGAATAATAATTGGCATAGGAGGGGGCCTTAAACCTTATAACATCGTTGGAGGACCAGCTCCACCACCATCCTGTTGCCACAGTTCTTGCGGGGTCGTCATTTGTGAGCGTACCTCCTGATTGTGTAGCCGCCGATGTTAACGGTGAGAATATGCTCATGGTCGCCAATGAAAGAAGAATGAAGACGCCCAAAATGGCCGACTTCCCAACACCCTTTCTGGAGCTAAAATACATTTTTCATACACCTCCTTTTAGGAACATCTATCAAACATCTGTAATTACCTTTAAGTTGCTTAACAGTTTTTTATGGTATATAATATGTTTTGTAAACCACTATCCACTATCTTTTTTTATTTCTCGTACGTAACGGAAAACTGGGATGACAGACATAATAGATTACTACAGGCTTCTGGGTGTACCCCAAGATGCATCCGTCAAAGAGATCAAAAAGGCTTACAGAAGGCTAGTTGAACTCTATCACCCTGATAGGGCTGGGGACCTGGACCCGGAAGTGAGAAAACAGTATCAAGAGGTGATGATTCTTCTAAACAAGGCAAAGGAGATCCTTCTGGATAATGAAAAAAGAAGGCAGTATAACAGGATGCTTGATGGGGAAGAGGTTTTGGAGGGCATACTCGTCGGAGAAGCAAAGAGCAATATTGTAGAGGAAATAAGGGGAGTAATGGGAAGGCTTGGAGAGGCTCTGGAGAGACTTCATAAAGAGGAGCCAATGATTTTTGAAGTGCTGGGAGTGGAGATGAACGACAAGAATGAGGTTGAGATGGTACTGGAGATGGAGGAGTTTAAAGGTGGGGAGGGGGAGGAGGCTCTTGAAGAGGAAAATGAGGAAGGGATTGAGGAAGGAATCGTAGTTGGGGAGCTGGTCAAGGAGGAGGATGAATGAAACTGCTGGGGATATTCACGGAGGATTCAGAACTCTACTTTGAGCTCGTAAGCGTCTTGAGAAAAAGGAGAATTCCCTTTGTAAGCGTGGATAAACCGGCCTCTATCCCGGAAGAGGTTAGTGTTATTATTACGGGAGCCGGGGAGGGAAGTCTTTTCTCAGAGATGGAGGTGGTGGAGGTGTCAGAGGGTGTGGAGGAGTGCGTAGACAAGGCACTCAATCTTCTTTGGGGGAAAAGAGAGTATATGGAGATCGTGGTGGGAATAGACCCTGGCCCCAGACCAGGTGTGGCCGCGGTGGGTGATGGCCTTCTTCTGAAGTCTGCCTCCCTAACCTCCCCGGAGGATGTTCTCCCATATTTAGAAAGCCTGATGAGAATCTATATTGGCAGATCCTGGAAGGTACGAGTAGGACATGGGGACCCAATCAGCCTAAAAAGGATACTCGCCTCCATTCCTGAGGGCATGGTGGAACTGGAGATAGTTGACGAGTCGGGGACCACCTCTCCCGGTGCAAAAAGCGATGAGCTCTCTGCCATCAAGATTGCCCTTAAAAGTGGTGGGAGGAGGGGCTTTAAAGAGTACAATCCAACGGAGGGAGAGGTGCAGAACGTTCAACGACTCAGCAGGCTGAAGAGTGGGGGTAAAATAACCATAGACAGAGGTGAAGCTAGAAGGGTTTTAAAGGGGGAGATCACCATTGATGAGGCCGTTGAGAGAAAACTAAATGAGATTACTGTAGTTAAAAATGATACAGATAAATAGATATTTATTGGGGCTTTACTAAGGTATGAAGGGCACTGGAGGACATGACATGAAGGACAGATCCATTGTGCTTAAGGTAGAAGCGGCCCTTAAGGACGACGTGGGCCACTCCAAAGCAAGGCTATCAACACGTTCCCGTAGAGCGTTGAACGTCTCCCCAGGAGACATTATCGGGATTAAAGGGAAACGGTTGACGGCAGCTGTTGTATGGAGGGCTAGGCCCGAGGATGAGGGGAAGGACATAATTAGGATTGATGGTCTTATTAGGAAGAATGCTCAAGTCTCAATAGGGGACAAGGTTGAGGTTTTCAAAGCTGATGCGAAGAATGCTGATTCTGTAGTCATCGCACCTGCCCTTAAGGAGATGCCCAGAATACAGTTTGCAAGCGGCATTGACGCCTTTATAAAAAGGGCACTCCTCAAAAGACCCGTTCATAAAGGTGACACCATTTTCATTCCTGGCATCGCCCTTCAAGGAAACACCCTTCCCTTCAAGATCGTTAATACCTCCCCCCGGGGGATAGTCCAGATCGGTATAGACACAAAAATACAGGTTAAGGAGGAGCCCGTAGGGGAGGGGGAGGAGGCCATATCACAGGTGACCTACGAAGACATAGGGGGTCTTAAGGAGGAGCTTCGTAGGGTGAGGGAGATAATAGAGCTCCCCCTCAAACACCCGGAGCTTTTTGAGAGGTTGGGTATAAGGCCACCAAAAGGGGTTCTTCTGTTCGGCCCACCTGGCACTGGAAAAACGCTCATTGCCAAGGCGGTAGCTAATGAGTCCGGTGCCACCTTCATTTCCATTCAGGGACCGGAGATCATGAACAAATTTTATGGCCAGAGTGAAGAGAACCTTCGGATGAAATTCAGGGAGGCGGAGAAGAACCCTCCTGCAATAATTTTCATTGACGAGATAGACTCTATTGCTCCAAAAAGAGACGAGATAAAGGGGGAGGTGGAGAGAAGGGTGGTAGCCCAACTCCTTACCTTAATGGACGGTCTTGAGGAGAGAGGTAAGGTTATAGTAATTGGTGCCACCAACAGGGTTGACGATCTTGATCCTGCCCTGAGAAGGCCAGGTAGATTTGACAGGGAGATAGAGATAGGTGTCCCAGATAGAGAGGGGAGGGAGGAAATACTGAAAATTCACACAAGGGGTATGCCCCTTGCAAAGGATGTTGATTTGAAGTATTTATCCGAAATCACACACGGTTTCGTAGGGGCAGATCTTGCGGCTTTGGTAAGAGAAGCGGCAATGAAGGCTCTGAGAAGGTATCTACCGAGTATTGACCTGGACAAACCCATCCCAACGGAGATCTTAGAGAAGATGGAGGTTACAATGGAGGACTTTCGTTCTGCCCTCAAAGAGATTGACCCTTCCGCCCTGAGAGAGGTCTTAGTGGAGATACCAAAGGTGTCGTGGGATGACATTGGAGGCCTTAAAGAGGTGAAGCAGAAATTGCGGGAGATCGTGGAATGGCCTCTGACTAATCCTGAAGCCTTCAGACGGCTGGGGATCAAGCCCCCCAAAGGTGTTCTTCTTTATGGACCTCCCGGCACTGGAAAAACACTTTTGGCCAAGGCGGTAGCTCACGAGAGCCAGGCGAATTTTATATCAATTAAGGGTCCAGAGGTTCTATCCAAGTGGGTGGGGGAGTCAGAGAAGGCTATAAGAGAGATCTTTAAAAAGGCCCGCCAGACTGCTCCCTGCATACTATTCTTGGACGAGATAGATGCCATTGCCCCAAGAAGGGGTGGAGGTATTGATGCAAGGGTAACGGAGAGGTTGGTTAATCAACTGCTGACTTCTATGGACGGCATTGAGAACAACGAGGGTGTGATCGTAATAGGCGCAACCAACAGACCGGACATACTTGACCCTGCTCTTCTGAGGGCAGGGAGGTTTGACAGGCTTCTCCTTGTGGGACCTCCCGATCAGGATGCGCGAGAAGAGATACTGAAGATACACACTAAGGATGTCCCACTTTACGGGGTTGACCTCAAAGAGATTGCCCGCAGGACAGAGGGTTACTCAGGGGCGGATCTAGAGAATCTGGTAAGAGAAGCTGCACTTCTTGCGCTGCGGGAGAACCCAAATGCAAAGAGGGTCACCACAAAACACTTTGAAGAAGCCCTAAAGGAGGTGAGACCCTCGTTGACTGACGATTTAATGAAATGGTACAGAGAGATTGAGAAGGTGCTCATGGGCGGAATAAATAAAAGGGAGAAAGGAGATAAGGGGTTGGTTTACTACGGGTGATACCATGAAGATCTTCGCAGAAGAATTGAGAAATAAGGAGATCTACTCAAGTGATGGCCTTAAGTTGGGCATTATAGATAACCTGGTTGTGGACACAAAGAGCGGAAAGGTTCTCCACATACTGGTGTGGCCAGCAGAAACGGTGGATCTCACAAGGTTTAGAGTGGACTCACAGCAGAGGATAGTCCTTCCCTTCAACAAGATAAAGTCCATCAAAGATGTCGTTATAATGGCCCCGTTGAGCGAGTAGTGTGGGGCTATTCTGCGATCTCCTCATAGACTGCCTTCAGCTTTTTGGCTATTTTTAATGAGTCGTGGGTCTTCAGTGCAAACTCTCTCTCCCTCTTTCCAATCTCCCCCCACGATTCAGCACTTTCAATCAGATGTTTAATTCCCTTTGCTATTCCCTCCGGAGTGGCATCAACAGTCTGAATGGGAGGTTTTTCAGGGTAGATTGCTGGATCTATATGGCATATGACAGGGATGGACAGGGCCATTGCCTGAATGCTGACAAGTCCATAAATCCTGTACTTTGGCGAGACCCAGTCCACAACAATATCAGCACTTTTCATCCTTTCCAGCGCTTCCTTCGGCCCCACATGTTCCACGATGTCCAGGTTGACATCAATACCCATCTCCCTCAATATTTCAATCGCTTGAAGCAGGTTATCTGTCCCCTTCACCGACCTATTTGTAGGAAGGTGGACCAGATTGGGTGTGCGACCAGATTTAACCTCCTCCCCCCTCCGGCCTATTTCTACAGGGCTGAGGTCGCCCATAGGGACCGGGTTAGGAAGATATTCCACCTCCGGCAGATCCAGTTTTTTTGCAGGTTCAACAAGGTCTGGGGTTGAGACAAAAGTCCTCTTCGCGAAGGAGACGAATGGAACACTTCTAGCATTTCTTATTTCACTGCCGTGAAAATGTAGAATTGTGGGACACCTTTTAACAGAATAATAGATGGCTGTTATCCCAGGTTTGCCGTGGTAATGAACAACATCATATTTTCCAATGTTTCTCAGAATCCAAATGAACAGCTTGACGTTTGCCAAGAGTTTAGGGTTAGGGGGAATTGGATGATCAATCTCGCCGGAGTACCTCCATTTAACTGCTGTAACCTCTGCCATAACACCCAACTTTCTCTGAGCGTCCCTCATGATCTTTGCCACGTTGGCAATGTTGTTTATGTGAAGCACCCGCATTTGGTCCACCCTTCCTCATCCCCAGACCACCATTCGGCGGTATCAGAGGCCCTTCAGTTCCCCTTCTATCTTCCCCAGACACTCCCTTCCAAGTTCAATTGCCTGGTCATATTCTCCCTCTTTAAAAGTCTGAAGCATTTTGAGGAGGTCCGCCTGATACCTGCTAGTGTTCATGCCACGCTCTTTCATCAATGATATCTTCTCCTTAATCTGAGAGATTATGATGGAAAGTTCCTGGGCCTTCATGGACTCCGATCTTACAGTGGGGGTTGGTGCAGCAAATCCTGCTGTGGTTCCACCCCTCTCAATGGATTCTATCTCTTTTTTGAGGTCGTCCATCATGCGGGTTGAATCCTCTAACATCCCCCTCTCTATGGCCTCCTTGATGTTCTCTGCCCTCCTTGAAACCTCCGCTGTAGAAAATCCCCTCTCTGACAGCTCAAGGATTTTCCTCCAGAGTCTGTCCAACTCCGCTGTTAATGCCTCCTTCTGCTGTTTGAGAGCCTCAGCCCTCCTCACCGCCTCAGATGCCGCCTCAATAGTCTCTTTTAGTAGCGCTTTCGCCCTCTCACCCTCACCGCTTGTCCAGAGCTCCTGAGCATTGCGAAGTTTCTCCTCAAAATTGGAAACTTCCAACGATAATGACCTCGCCTTGTCCAGAACACCATTTAACTCATTTATAAGAGATGTATACGAGGCCTCCTGCTCCGCCTTCAGAGCCTCCTCAAATGCCTTTTTGGAGAGCTCAAGCGAACCCACATAATCCCCCTGGTTATAGCGAGAGAGAGCATCATTGTACACCTTACCAAGTTCTGGCGCTGATGGGTGTCCCACCTCTGATAATCTGAGAATAACCTCTCTAAGCTTTCTTAATGTGTCGTTAGCATCATACGCAAAAACCGTTTTCTCAACCTCTTCCAACCTCTCCTCCCACTCCGTGTATTTTCCAGAGTTAAAGAGTTCCTTCACCTCTCCAACCTTACCATCTATTGCCGATAGGTCAATCCCCACCTCCTTCAGCTTTCTTATGGTATTTAGAAGTGGAATCATCCTCTTTTGGTAAAGAAGATTATATCCCTCTGTCTTCAAGCCGTCAAGTCTCCTTCTCCCTTCAGCTAGGAGGGAAGGAAGATCATCAACTGCACCCTCTTCATAAGCCTTTAACACGTTTTTAAGAGCCAACTCCACAGATGAGGTGTCCACGTCCACATCTTTCTCCCTGAAATATCTGAGAAGCTCCTCAACCTCACTCTTGAACCCCTCTATCTTATCCTTATAAGATAGCTTCACTAGGTTTGTATAAGCCGTCCTAAGTTTTTGAAGAAGTTGCTCAGCCTTGGCAAAATCCCCGGCATCTACTGCCTGAGCGGTGAGGGAATATATTCTCTCCATCGGGGCTACGTTTACCCCTTCACTCTTTAAAGCATCCATTTTGGCCTTAAATCCCTCTATCTCGCTCTTCAGTGCTTCTTGCCTACCAACCTCCACCTTCTCTTTCTCCTCCTCAATCCTTCTCCGAAGCTCTCCCAGACCCTCCACTGCCTCAATAGGATTCTCCTCTATTCTCCCCTTAAGATCTTCAATTTCTTTTTGATAGGCTTCCACATTCACCCCCATCCCCTCAAGAGTGGAGATGCCCTCCTCCACCGCTTTTATATTTTCCTCCACCTCCCTCTCCACACTATTTTTGAACCATTCCCTTATCCTGTTCACATATCCGTTAATAACCTCCTCTGCCGCTGAGAAATTTCCCTCTTCTAGAGATTTCCATGCTTCTCCTAGGGTCTCTTTAACTTCATCCACTTTAGCCCCCCTCTCCTTAAGCCACCTCTCCTCCGTTTCAACACCCTTTAATACCTCCTCCAGTCTTTTGCGTGCTTCTGCCAGGGCTTTTTTGAGTTCGCCCTTTATAATCTCAGAAAAGGCTGTGAGCTCTTTAACACCCTCCTCATTTGCTCCAACGTCTTTGACGCCCTCCCATCTCTTTTTGATCTCCTCAATTTTCACTTCTGGAAGTGAGGATAGTTTGCCGATCGCCACCTCTATGTCCCTCTTAAGTTCCTCTATTTTCTGTCCGTATATTGTGGTCATGTAATTATCCAACCACTCCTTCAATGATCTCGCCGTCTCAGCGGCTGCCTTCAGGTTTCCTGACTCCTGGGAGGTTTTTATATACTCTATATGCTCCTTTATGGGGGATGTGTCCCCTCCCAACTCAACGAGCTTATTCAGTTTTGAGAAAAATTCTTCAATCTCTGCTTTGAGCTCTTCCTCCTTCACCCCCTCTTCCTCCTCCTTTTCAGGTGCAGCCTCCGCCGGGGCTTCTTCTCTCTTTTCCGGCACCTCCTTCTCTGCCACCTCCTCTGCCTTTTCTTTTACCTCTTCCCCCTCCTCTTTCTTCAGGGTTGATAGATACGTCTCCACCCATTCAGTAAGGCTCCTTACCACCTCAAGAGCGGAAGAGGTATCCCCCGAAGAGAGTGCACCATTTACATATCCTATGTGATCTTTAATGGGAGATAGGTCACCTCCCAAACTCTCTATTTCTTTTATCTTGGAGAAAAACGTTTCAATCTCCTCAGGAACGCCCTCTGATGGAGGCGCCTCCTTCTCTTCTTCCTTCTCAGCTTCCTCCACCTTCTCTACTTCGGCCTCACCTGCTTTCAACTCCTCTTTCTCAACCTCTTTCTTTTTCCTCTCAGGTTCTTTCTTCTTCGGCTTCTCCACCTTCTTCTTTTCCAGTGTTTCAATGTACTGGTTGACCCATTCCATAAGAGAGCGGGCGGTTTCAGCAGCTGCTTTTATGTCTCCAGCAGCCTTGGCTCCTTCAACATATTTGATATGCTCTTCAATGGGGCTCAGATCCCCGCCCAGGTTCCTTATGCTCTCCACACCTTTGAAGAACTCCTCAATAGCCCTCTCCTCCTCCCCAACCTCCCTTTTTTCCTCCTCCGGAGAGACCTCTTTAGGCGGCGCCTCCTCAGGAGCTTCCCTCTCCCCTGCCGCCTCCTTCAGTATGGCCTCTGCCCTCTCAAGAGCTGCCAGAGCCCCGGGGAACTTCCCCTCTCTGAAAAATGCCTGGCCCTTTGAAAACTCCTCCTTTGCCTTTTCAATGACCTCCTCCCCCGCCACACCAGCGTCCAGAAGGTCCTTAACGCGTTTTAGCGCCTGCACCACCTCCATTTTCTCCACTTTTTTAGCGGGAACCTTGGCCTTCAGAGCCCTTTTCGGTCCCTTTTGAAGGCCCTTTATCCTACTGGTGGCCTCCTTCATCTTTGAAGCAAACTCTTTCATGTCTCCCTTCTCAAGGGCCTCCTCTGCGGCCTTCAATACGCCCTCTACCTCAGAGGTGTCCACCCCCTCCGATTTCTTTCCTTCCAGAATCTTTCTCATCTTCTCAATCTTATCAAGCCACTTCTTCCTCTCACCCTCAATGTCTCCTGCCATGCTCATCACCATTTCAAATGTGAAGATAGGTTCGTCTAGATACCCTAAAGTTCTCAATTTTGGATGTAATACTTCCCTTACATTTATAATCTTTTTTGTTCTATTACTTTTCGGTTAATTTTCCCCCTCATAAAATGCAATAGAGGAGAGTAGACCAAGATATGTTCCGTCAAGAAGGTAAACCTCTGCGTTTTCAACGTCCATCAATCCTTTTTTAAAGAAGACATTAAGAAAGGAGAACGGTCTTCTGTTTACAATCTCGCCGCCATAAACCTCCGCTGACGGCATGATAATCAACGTGCTGCCTGCGAAATCTCCCCCCAAAGGTACCCTCAACCAGCACCTTCTCGTAAGGGTGAAGCCCATATCATCCCTCATCATGACCCGAGGGTGATCATGCCCCACAATGTAAACATCCCCCCGGGGGCCACCCCCCGGCATGGCGTGGCCATGCAGGAGGACAATACCAGAGAAATTAACCCCCCGGGCAGGAAGAAACTCCACGTCAAATTCTTGCAATTCCTCCTTAAGCCCTCCATCATGGTTCCCAGGCAGGATCATAACCCTCCCGAAGTTGTCCAGAAAAGTGTTAATGGCCCAGAGGACCTCCTCCCTCTCACCAGGTGAGAAACCGCCAACTGTATGTTTCACATCCCCCAAAAGGACCAATTCCTCCGCCTCCACCCTTTTACCCGCAGAAATAACCTCGTAAACCCTTTCCTTCGTAGAGGAGGGGAGGTGTATGCCCTCCCTGTACATCGCCACTTCAATACCTATGTGAAGGTCTGCAACCACCAGAGCAGACCTTTTCTTGAGATGGAGATATGGTGTCCCCAGAAGAGGTACAACACCTTTTAGATTGGAGTTGAGGGGGCCCATCTCTTCTGTCCCTCACACCTGTCCGGGAGGCTTTCCATTACTGCCCTCACCCCCCTCCCCCACAAGATCAAATAGAGATTTGCCCTCCTCCTTCATCTTCTTTACCTCCTCCTCAAACCTCTTCATCTCCTCCTCTTCCTTCTCCTTGTTTTTCTTGAAGAGCAACATCCCTCCTATAAAGACAACCAGGCCAACTATCCCCAGTACTATGAAAGTGACCGCATTGCTTTTGAGCTTCCCCTCACTCCCGGTAGTGGGTTTTCTCTCCCTCTCAATTGGCGTGACGTTATACACCATTGCACCCTCCCCCGCCGTGTCAAAGCACTTAAACAACCTGCGCGAGCCTGTCTTTGCGACTATCTGGGAGGTTTCCTCCGCCACAACGAAAATAGAAAAGTTTCCACTTTCAACAGGAACAGAGGAGGAAATAAGAGTGCTAAGGGAGAGGAAGAGTACGAGCTTGTCTCCCTGGCTTATGGAGAAGTTCTTATCGGCATTTAGAACCCCACTATAAACGCGGTAGAGATATACCTCGTCGGAGAAGGTATAGGTGGGAAGGTAATACTCATCCATTGATGTTATATTGGTGTTCGCCGGAACCTCCTTGAAGTCCTTTTTCACCAGATATATCGTGTATTTGACACTGCCGTCTATAGCAACACCACCCTGCACCCTAACGGTCACAACCAGACCATCCTCCCTGCCAACCCCACTTACGTTCAATATGTCCACCCCGGCCCGGGCCTCCATTCGCCTGAAAAATGCCTCTGAGGGGAGCCTTCTCTCAAATACAACAACGTCCTCTGCTGGATCCTTCCAGAACACGTTATATCCGCTCAAAAGCTCACCTTTCGTGGGTTTGGGGAGAATCCTGATCTGAAGTGTTGCATTAGCACAGAGGCCGTAGGGGTCGCATACACTTAATTTTACAGTGTAATTCCCGGGGTTGTTGTAGATGTGGGTAACCCTATCCTCCCCCTTGTAAGTAGCACCATCCCCCATATACCAGAGGATTTCGGTGATGGGGTCACCGTCGGGGTCTCCTTTCAAGGTTGCAGTGAAGTGCAGCGGAACACCCACCATCCTCTGTTTTTCACTCTCCAGAAGGTACAGCTCAGGAGTGTTGGGGGGGCGATTGTATCCCAACACCTCTATCCTAATGGATGTGTTGTCTTCCGCCCCCGATTTATCCCGTACTCTCATCTTCAACCAGTGCATACCCAGATCGTCCCATGAGGGTGTGTATACAATTGTTCCGTTCATCTGGTTGAACTCCATTCTGGGAAATGTTGTATTTAAAGAGAAGCTCAGGTTGTTCGGCACGTCATCCACGTCAATTACCTCAGGAACAATAACAAGGGTCTCCCCTACAGTGACCCAGAAGACCACGTACCCTCTCTGTGGGTGGGCATCCAGTCCGCTCAGGTTTACAATGCGAGGGGGGTCATTTACAGGAAGAACGTTAACCTGGAGCGTGTCATTGGCCATTCCGTCAAAATCCATGGCGTGGAACGTGAGGGACGTCTGACCCCACCAGTTGGGACTTGGCTTAATGTCCACAAGCCCGTCAGGATGGATTGTGCAGAGAAGATAGGGGTTCTCATCCACCGTAAAGGTGAGAGGGTCACCGCCCGCCTCCATGAAATGCACTGAAAGATTTACGACACCCGTAAGTTGTGTGTCCTCCTCCATCTCTACGGGCTCATCCCACGGATCCGTAGGGTTAACCTCGGGGATGGTTGTGTAAGACCAGATGAAGATGTCCATTTCTACAGGTATCAAGCTGTCTGAGGCTGGATGATCGTTGTCTATAAAGACAAACACACGAATGTAAAGTGGTATACTTCTGCTCTGCCTCTCCTCGTACTCCGCAGGTGTATCCGCCCCCCCAGTAGAGAGAAGTTGAAGGTCCGCTGAGAGTATGTCAACGTGAACGTTCTCCTGTGCACCATCCAAAACCACCTTTATCTTAAACCCCGGGGAGAGTGTATGCTGATAGTAGTTCACAAGGTTCTTCAGCGGATTGAGGGAGAAGGAGATATGCTGTGTGGAGGAGACCGAAGAAGAGTTGCCAGGGTCGTTGTTCCCATCCCACATGTCAGAGGTGTCTTTGGTTACAACACCAACCTGGAGGCGATATGTTGAGGTACCTCCGGTAGGAGTGGTTTTTACAGTGATGTAAAAGTAGCCCGTGTGAGGTGCGGTAAATTCCCCCTTTCCCTGGCCACTGGACACCGTGATCTTCATAAATGGTCTCCCCCACCCCTCCCCAACCTCTGCAACTACTGTTGCGCCGGAGAGGTGGTCAAGGTATATAACGCCCTTCTGAGCGCTCTTTCCCCGGGACACCTCATCAGCGCTCAGGAATACCTTATAGACGTCAACAACATCCTCGCTTGAAAGGCTTCCGTCAATAAACTCCCCACCGGCGATAATCTCCTCTGCCGTCTGAAGGGTATCATTAGGCTCCGTATCCCTAACAGTAGGGGCAGCATGGAATTCAAGAAGGTGTCCTGGATATACCCCCAGAAGACCCACCGTCAGGCACGCAAATAGAAAAAGTCTCATGACGTGGGAGGTCATTTGATCACCCCGTTCGCCTTATTGCTGGCCCTCTATTAATACTTTTCAGGAGTTTGAACCCATTAACTTATTAATATCGTTTTTATTTTGATATACACCTAAACAGCGATAAAGGAGGCAGATCCTTGGACAGCCTTGGCGACTGGAGAAGGGACAAGTACTTGAACGAGGTGACGGAGGAGGATTACGATAAAGAACTCATCTTCATGGGGTGGGTACAGGACGTCATGGTTCTGGGAAAGATCTCATTCATTATTTTAAGGGACCGGGGGGGCACCGCTCAGGTTGTAGTGTCCAGGGAGGAGGTAGGGGAGGAGACCTACAAAACCCTGAAAAAGATCCCCAGGGAGAGCGTTATTGCCGTTAAAGGAGTGGTTGTGCCAAATCCCAAGGTGCAACAGGGATTTGAGATCCTAGGAAAATCCTTCAAAATCCTGAACATCTCCAAAACCCCCCTTCCTATAAGCGTGGATGGAAAGGTCAAGGCCAATATGGACACCAGACTGGACTGGAGATTCCTTGACCTTAGAAAGCCAGAGGTTCAGGCCATCTTCAGGATCAGGTCTACGGTCCTTTCCGCGATCAGGGACCTCCTCCTTGAGGAGGGTTTTATTGAGATTCAGACACCGAAGATTGTGGCTACTGCCACGGAGGGAGGGACTGCCCTCTTTGAGATGAAGTACTTTGACCGCGTTGCCTACCTCAATCAGAGCCCACAGCTCTTCAAGCAGTCCATGATGGCCACCGGGCTTGACAGGGTGTTTGAAATAGGCCCCGCCTTCAGGGCGGAGGAGCATGACACCCTCCGCCACCTCAACGAGTACACCTCAATAGATATAGAGATGGCCTTTGCAGATGAAAGGGACGCCATGGACATCCTGGAGAGGCTCATAGTGAGGGCCTATGGAAGAGTTGTAGCGGAGAACTACAGCGACCTTGAGGTCCTTGGAATGAAGATATCCGTCCCGGAGTTGCCCTTCATGAGGGTTGAGTACGGAAAACTTATTGAGAAACTTCAGAGCGCAGGATATGAAATAGAGGACGAGGAGACGGGGAAGAGGAGGCTTATAGAATGGGGGGATGACATCCCGCTGGAGGGTATGAAGATCATTGCGAGAGACTATAAATCCCTATTCTTCATAACGCGCTGGCCCACCAAACTAAAGCCCTTTTACATTATGCCTGAAGAGGGAGAGGAGGAGGTATCACACGCCTTTGATCTGAACTTCGCAGAGAAGGAGCT
>JAGHBW010000125.1 GCA_021160765.1 Thermoplasmata archaeon | reverse complement strand
GTTGAAAAGGAGAAAAAGAATAACAATGATTGAAAAAGCCCAAAGGTGTTAGGGCCAAAGGCGGTGTTGAAGAGAGTGTGTCAACACTTCTTTATTCCACCATAGATGATGGAGGTGTGAGATACACGGTAGGGGAGGCTCTAGTTCATTATCTAAAAGAGGGTGGAAGTCTACCCACAGAAGAGATAGAAAGTAGGCTTTCCTTTCTCTTCCCTAATGGCTATAGAGTAACTTTTTATCTGAGGGGAAGTGCTGAGTCTGTTAGCCTAGGGGAGTACAGCGGAGGTGAGGAGTACATCTTCACCTATTTTTTCTTGGGAGAGAGGCTGGATGTTATTATTGAGGTGGGGGGTGAGGTTTCATGAAGGAGGGGCCCCGGGGCTCCATTCTTCTTTACATTCTAACGGCACTTCTGATAGCTAGCACTTTACAGTGGATAGTGCTGGTAATGTCGGAGGAGGGCAGCGTGGACAAACCTCTGGATCCTTACAGGGAGGTTGTATTATCCCAGATATTGCACGATGTTGAGAGAGAACTTCTACTTCCTTCTATAATTAACAATACCACCTCGCTCCCCTCCATCCTTTCGGCCCTTGAGGAGGTTGTAGAGGAAGAGAACATGGGCAGGGTGTTAAGAGGAGAAGGGGTGACCTTCAGGGTTCTTTCAATAAACATAACCCTCCTTCCCATATACCTCAACTCATCCCTCCCCCGCTGGTCTCTGTACGGCTTAGAAAATGGTGGCTGTTCCATTTACCGCACTGCTTCCGCCCCTCTTCCCATAGGAGTAACCATTTTTGGTGATTACAAAATTGCGGTGGAGGGTGGAAGGGTTTCAGAAGGTGAGATACTCTATGACTATTATACTCCTCTTGTAACTGTTTTAGACGCTCTTTGGACCCTTAAGAGGGATGCCGATGGGGGGTGCTTCAGGGATATATTGCAGGGGATGTTAAATGCTATTGTGAGAATAAGAATATCCGCCGGGGTTGGAGAGAGAAGTGGAGATAGTATTGAGGATCTCTTGAGTCCATTGGATGTGGAGCTAGCATTGAACTTTGCTCTGATGCTTGAGGAGATATCACTGTTTGGCAGGACGTCAGATGGTGCTGAAGAGGCACTGGACAGCTACTTCTACAACGTTTCAAAAATTTACAATGATGAGGGTGACCTGAACCCTACTGGTTTCCGCGTGTGGAGTGAGAACGAGAAGGAGGCTTACAGGAACTATATGTACCGCAGACTTACCGTACCGGACCCCCGGAAAAGGAGTGCTGTGAATCTATTGGGCAGCCTCAAGGGGGGGGAGGTTGTAGATCCCGTGGATCTGTTTCTCCTCTACCTCTTTTACGATAAATATCTGGAGGGAGAGGGCATTACCGTAAATCCTTATGACGGGCGGGGAATATTATCTGAAGGAGTCTTTTCAAATCCAAGGGATCCAAGTTCCCGGATGGACCCCGCGAATCCAAACCTCTTTTTGGAAGTACCTTGTGAGGCCACAGGAGAAGGTTTATTGGAGGGTCTCCTCGCCCCAAGGAAGTTTGAAGGGAACTCTTCCTCTCTATTTGAGGTGAAAAGGGACCCCAAGTATCTGGTTGTGGGAAGAGACATCAAAGTTTATGGGTTGTACAGCCCCCGGGGGTGGTACACAAATGCTGTTCTCAACACAACATCTGCTGGGGGAGGAACAAGATGCGGAGGAGTTCCACCCCCTCCAACCCCCTTAGATCACGATTTTCGCATTTGGTGGAATCTTAAAATTGTGGGTACGGTCACATACACCCTAACTACGCCCTCAGGAGTTATACTCTTGAAGAGGGATCTCAATCTCTCTACTGAGATTGGTGTTTTTGGATGGTATTCTCAGAGACCCACATTTCCTGTTCAGGAGGTGGCATTTTGGAACGTTAATACCGGCGGTGTTGTTCAGGGACAGAATTACACCATGGTAGTACTTATAACCCCTGTAGCAAATGCCACAGAATACTTCCTTCAATACCTCTGGCAGCTATTGAGATATCCCGTCTCATGGGGATATCTAACAGCGACACTGGGTTGGGAGGCTCTTATGGGGAGGGACCTGCCCCTATCTTCAGTCTCTGCCCTTGCCCTTTTATGGAGAGGTGAACAGGAATTTTCTCAGTTTCCCGTGGAGAATCTATACAGACAGCTTAAGATCTTTCTCCAGGATTATATCTCCATGGAAAAGCTGCAACTACAGGATTTGGGGTACATTGAGGAGGACTCTTTTAACATCAGTTTGAATTATGATCCCTACCTTGACATGTTCACGTTAAGGGCACACCCCATTCACGATGAAAGCAGGATTGTAAGATTAGACATAAGCGGTGCTCTTACGGATAGGAACCGCCGGGTTCTTCTAGAGGTCATTACTGAGAGCGGGAAGGACTCCTTTAAAGCGTCCTCCTATCTGTTTGGGAGGAACATCACATCCTTCCGTTTGTCAGCAGAAATAGATGGCCTAACATTTCAAATGAGCTTCTCAGATGTGATATGGATAGGATCTGAGAACGTCTCAAGTCCTACAGTGGGCCTTCACGTAGCCGATGATCTCATCTGTTCTAGTGATGGTACAGTCTCAATATTCTCCTCCTTAAACACAACTCTTCCACTTTCAATACTCATGCATTACGTGGATGTCAACTCCGCTCTTCCCGTACCATTCCTTCCAGATCTTCGCTATCCTCCTGCCACCATCTCTCTTCCCCTGAAACTCCTTGTATGGGACAACTCTGACATCATCACATTGCCTGGGAATGCAGGAATAAAATCAGAAGATGTTTTGGTTCTTGTTAAGATATGGCCGGTGGGGGAGGGGGACATCACAGCGGAGGTTTATCTGAGTTCTTCCAAATAAGCCTTCCAAAAAAGTTCAGAGTTTCTCTCCGAGTACCTTGGCTGCTTCCTTTATTACAGCGTCACATCTTCTTGCAGAGTCTCCGAGATAGCTCAGAGGGTCAAGAATCCCTTTCAGTTCATCCTTTGCGAATAATTTCTTTATAGTCTCGTTCTGAAGGGCGGTATCCAACATTTGCTCATCCCTCTCCTGAGCTCTCATTGCCACCTTTCTAGAGAGCTCATGTGCCTCCTGCCTCCCCATCCCCTTCCTCACAAGGGCAATCATGAGAGCCTCTGCCATTATTGCTCCTTTTGAAAGGTAGATGTTTTTGATCATCTTCTCTTCATCAACGCCTAGGTTCTCAACAACACCTCTTAATTTGACCAAAATGTCATCTGTCAAAATGAGGGCATGAGGAATGGTAAATCTCTCTGCAGAGGAGTTGGAAAGGTCCCGTTCGTTCCATTGAATGGAGCTTTCAAAGGTGGGATCTAGGAATCCCCTTACAATTCTTGCCAGGCCTGTAATGTTCTCCAGAGTGATGGGGTTTCTTTTATGTGCCATTGTGGAGGAACCAACCTGAGTTTTCACGTTAAACCCTTCATAAAGTTCCCCTATTTCGGTTCTCTGGAGCGTCCTTATTTCTGTGGCTATCTTCTCAACAGTTGTTGAG
>JAGHBW010000207.1 GCA_021160765.1 Thermoplasmata archaeon | reverse complement strand
GTATATAGAGAGCTTTGGGAGGGCCTGAGAAAGGGAAAATGGCCGAAAAAGATTCCCAAGTAGATTATTTCCCCTCTTTTAGTCTGAAGCTTTTAAAGGAAACCTTATTGCAGGACTTAGCCAGCGGGCAGAATAGACAAAGATTGCTCCTCTCACAGCCGCTCTTAACCTCCTCAACAACCCCCATGTCCTCAAGGATGAGAAGGGCATCCCTGACGCTCTCCGTCTCAACCCCCAGTTCCCGTGCCAGGGTTGATGGCGTCGTGGGCCCTTTCTTCAGAGCGTCAATGATTTCTCTGAACATCTATCCTTTAACCTCCTTTCTATATCTAAAGGTCAACCAGAGTGGGAGGGAAAGAACAAAGAGAGCGACAAGGGGAAGGTTGATCTCTGTGGAGGAGAGGGAGAACTCCTCCCCCACGATGATGGAGTCAAGGTATGAAGCACCTATAATGAGAAAATACATGGTTCCTGCGATGGTGGACAATATAAGAGCCATAAGAAGAAATGAAACCCCCTCCACCTCTCCACGATAGAGATGCGGGATACGGTAAAGGTAGAGGGAAGATATAAGGAGCATAAGAAATGAAATGACGATCTCCCCCTGCCTAAGAAGAGGGAGAGGGACTCTGTAGCCAAGAGAGGTCATAGCCTCACCAACACCATAGAGTCCATAAAGGACGCCCACGAGGGCGCTGTAGATTGTATAGGGGGCAAACCTCCTCATTCTATCCACCTCCCACAAGAATCCCCACTGCCGTTATTATAAGAGCCACAACATAAGCGAGTGCTATAAGGTAACCTATCGTGAACAGTGTCCACTTCCAGGACCTCGTCTCGGCTTTAACAGTGGCAACGGTGGCAAGGCAGGGGACATATATCAGTACGAAAGCCATAAAAGCATACGCTTGGACAGGGGTAAACGTTCCCTGAAGGGAGGCTCTCAGACCCTCCTCCCCTCCGGTGCCATACAGGGTGCCCAGCGCACCAACAACGATCTCCTTCGCAACAAATCCGAATATGAGTGCCACTGCCACCTTCCAGTCCCATCCCAGGGGTCTAAATATTGGTTCAATAACCCTTCCAATGGTTGCCAGATAAGTGTGGTTTATGTCGCTTCCCGGCCCCCCGGGGTACGTTGAGAGGAACCATATTATAATGACGCCCACAACTATGATCGTTCCTGCCTTCTTCACAAATGCACTACCCTTCTCCCAGGTGTTGAGCAGAACACCCTTGACGGTGGGGAGTCTGTACGGCGGCATCTCAAGGATTAGAGGTGAGGGGTTACCCTTCAGGACGAACCTTCTCAGGAGCAGTGCCATAATAACAGCAAGAAGGATTCCCATTACGTACATTGAGAATATCACGGTACCCTCTTTTCCTCTGAAGAATGCCCCGGCAAAGAGCAGGTAAACGGGAAGACGAGCCGAACAGGACATAAGAGGGTTTATGAGTATTGTTATCAGCCGATCCTTCTCATCCTCAATGGTTCTGGTTGCCATTATGGCTGGGACATTACATCCGAATCCCAGAAGCATAGGGACAAAGGCTTTCCCGGGAAGGCCAATCCTGTGCATAGCCCTGTCCATGACAAAAGCAGCCCTTGCCATATACCCGGAGTCTTCAAGAAGGGAGAGAGCGAAGAATAGAAGGAAGATGTTGGGGGTGAAGATGAGGACAGAGCCCACCCCGCTGATTATACCATCAGCAATTAGGGAGGATAATGCGGGATTGGATATGTGTTGAGAGGTATATGTAGCCAACTGGGTGAAGAGAAGATCAATCCCATCCATGAAGGGGGTTGCCACGGAGAAGGTGAATTCAAATGTGGCCCACATAAGGGCCAGGAATATGGGTATT
This sequence comes from Thermoplasmata archaeon, assembly GCA_021160765.1. Taxonomy (GTDB): domain Archaea; phylum Thermoplasmatota; class Penumbrarchaeia; order Penumbrarchaeales; family EX4484-36; genus EX4484-36. Next base: position 2,673 of record JAGHBW010000207.1, on the reverse strand, counting down.
CCGAAGACGGGGTGGGTCACAACGCGGTCCAGCATGTCTGTAAATGTCCATTCCTTTCTCCCTCCTGCAACAACCTCCCCAACGATCTCCTCAATCAGCTCATAGCGTTTGTCCGCGAAGAATATGACTGGATCCTTTATCTCACCCTGAACACCCTTTACCACTCCATCTATTCCCCTCATCACATCGCTGCCGCACGCCTCTTTCACTCTTCCTATTACGTCATTATCTCCCTCTAAAATCTTAACAGCTAGCCATCTCAGGGAGTAATTTTGCAGGTCGGAACATGGCTGGAGGAGGTCTATGATCTTGGCAATGGCCTCCTCCACCCTCCTCCCGTACCCTACTGTCATATGGTGATGTTTTTGATGATGTATCATCTCCTCATGGATGGCGTCCTTGAGTTCATCCACCCCCACCCCCTCTGTAGCCACTGTTGGGATAACCGGTACTTTAAGAAGCCTGGATAACCTCTTAACATCAATCTTTATCCCACTCTCCTCTGCCTCATCCATCATATTGAGGGCCATCACCACATTCGCCCCAGCCTCAAGGAGTTGAAGGGTGAGGTATAGGTTTCTCCTTAGATTTGTTGCGTCAACGACGTCAACAACCACCTCAGCATCACCACTTAAGATAAACTCTCTTGCAATCTTCTCATCAATAGAGAACGAGCTGAGGCTGTAGGTCCCGGGAAGGTCAATAACCTCAAGTTTTAGCCCCTTGTGGGTGTACCATCCAACCTTCTTCTCAACGGTCACCCCGGGCCAATTTCCAACATGGTGTCTAGAGCCAGTTAAAGCGTTAAACAGTGCGGTCTTTCCCACATTGGGATTTCCCGCCAGAGCCACCACTTTTTTCTCTTTTTTCATGGCCATCCCCGGGGGCTAATGTTAGGCTACCCTAATATCCTCTCATATAAAAAGATTCAACCGTTCTCCTTCGCTTCAACTGGAGGGCTAATAAGATTTTTATAATAACTGCTTTTATAGAGCGACGCATAACCGGGGAGGAAAATACCCCCGGGGTGCAGGTGTACAATGGGCCGGTAGATCAGCTCGGAAGATCGCCTCCTTGGCATGGAGGAGGCCGCGGGTTCAAATCCCGCCCGGTCCACCTTTAATTATTTTCTAAGAAACGGCAATTAACGTATTTAGGGCGGGATTTGAACCTTGGTCCTGAGCAGTTCCTTAAATGTGAAATTAACGACGGAACTGCGAAGGCCGGAAGAAACCGACTGGAGAGAATAAAATCAGAGGTTTCTTCCAGGTCAAATCCCGCCCGGTCCACCTTTCCCATCTCCTACATTAAAAGAAGGGATTAATATGGAGGCAAATCACTATTTTCATCTGATTTTCCCTTCCCTTGCAAAAACCATTTCTTTCCAAAGTAGAATGCGATAGCTATCACTGCAACAACAACTATGGCGATAAGATAGAGAGAACTGCTCTCTTTCTTCTCCTCCACAACAATCTCTATTGAAGTCTCTCCAACACTTCCATCATCATCCACTACTCTTAACCTGACCACATACCTACCCGGATCTGAGTAGACATGGGAGACATTCCTTCCGTTTTTGTGAGTAGTATCCCCGAGATCCCATCTCCACTCAACGACCCTTCCGTCTATATCCCCACCCTTCCCGTAAAACCTCACCTTCTCCCCTGCGTGAATCACCTTTCCTTTTACCTCTATCTCCACTTCTGGACCAACATTGCTCACCACAACCTCTTTCCAATATCTACCAATTCCACCATCATCGTCCATCACCATCAAACTAACGTTGTAGACGCCATCATCGCTGTATCTATGTCTTACCATCCTACCATACCCGATGTTTCCATCACCGAAGTCCCAGCTCCAGTTCACAATTCTTCCATCTCTATCGGAGCCGTTTCCCATGAACTCCACGTATTCTACATCTGTTGGTTTGTCTGGGCTGTATGTGAATGTGGCTTCGGGTTCACGATTCAGGATTCTTATTATGGCAACGCTCTCATTCACACCACCCATGTCATCAGTCACTCTCAACACCACTCGGTACTCGCCATCGTCTTTGTATTCATGCAAGACACTAGCACTTTGAGAGAACTCACCATCGCCGAAATCCCATCTCCACCCAACAATTGCGCCGTCCACATCATAGCTCATATCGTAGAACTCAATACCTTCATACGTTCTTGCGACATTTCTGGAAACACGGAATTTAGCTATGGGTTTTCTATTCTCCACGATGATTTCTCTAACGCAGGTGTTGTTACTGCCGTAGTCGTCCACTACTGTCAAGGAGACGGTATATTTACCTGGTCTAGTGTAGACATGGGATACATTTTTGCCATTAGCGTGGTTTCCATCTCCGAAATCCCAGAGCCAGTTTACAATTTTACCGTCTTTATCTTTGCCTTCACCGTAGAATCGTATTTCCTCACCGCTCTTGACCTGAGCGGGTTCATAGCTGAAGTTTGCAATAGGTTTAAGGTTCCCAAAACAGTACAACATACCAGTTTCAAGCACCCCCATATATAACTTACCATCCCATATACTGCCATACACTTTATGCATAGGCCCACCCGAATATTCCCAGACCTTCTTACCATTTTCACTATCCACACACACAAACTTTCTATCTCTTACATTGCTATAATACACATATCCGTTAGAGGACAAATATGG
>JAGHBW010000105.1 GCA_021160765.1 Thermoplasmata archaeon | reverse complement strand
TTGCTGCATATTATTTCAAAGGTCGGAAGAGGTTCAAGGAGGGTGGTGTAGAGGAGTACGGTGAGGCGTGATACATAGAAGGATTATACGTTGAGGTCAGCAATACGTATTGCTAATGATAATGGAATTTATATTTTAGAAGAGCAGAAAAGGGGGGTTTTGAACCCAAAAGGGAGTGGGCCAGGCCGGATTTGAACCGGCGACCTCCGCCTTGTAAGGGCGACGTCATAACCACCTAGACCACTGGCCCACAGGTGTGAAGACCTACATCTTCTCCTTTCCCCCTACCGATATTCCCTAAATCGCTCTCCACCCCCCGGGGGGGAAGAGGTATAACTGGTGTATAAATATTTTTTTCTGTCATCCTCCTAAAAGAACCCTCATGGAGTAGTTTGCCAATATGGAGACAACAGCGGCGAGCCATACCATCATGGCTAGATGAAGGAAAAAAGAGTACTTGTGATTTCCCCCAATGATCCTTATGAGAAGGGAGGAGGCTATAGTATGGATAAATATAACAGCAACCGCCAGATATTGCATTAGGGTTACATTGTAAGTGGTAATGATGATGGGAACATACATCTTCTCTGGTATTACCACCTGAGAGAAAGCCTTGTTCATTATCTTCATAATGTTTATGGAGAGGAAGAGGGTGAAAGAAATTGCCACAGTAAGCCCGTATAAGACTCCTGCCATATTGGCTGCCGTCTGATACCTGTGCTTTCTCAGACCGTTGATCTTGACAAAGTTCCTGCTGATTATCCTTGAAACCTCCGTTGGTTTACCCCCCACCATCAGTGCTTTAATGTACATCTCAGTGAACTTTGCAATAAGATTGGATCTTGTTTCGGCAGCGAAATAGACCCACGCCTTAATCTTATCAATTCTTGTAATTACTCTCCTGTAGAGCCTGTGGATAGGCTCCGAAAGCGCCCCGAAATCGTGCTTTGTTAGCTGTTTAAGAACAGCCTCCGTTGAGCCACCTATGGACTCAGTTGCTGCCCCAACTGCCCTCATGAAGGCGTCATAGGAATCATCACATCTCTTTAGAAGCTCTTCCTCCTTCTTTATTTTCCAGCCCGGGTAAAAGGTGGGTGTAATTGCGGCTGCGAGTAATATTGTTGGATTTCTAACGCCCAAATAAAAGAGAATGGAGAAGAAGAGAAAACCAATGGTGAATGTCAACGGAATAATCTTTTTTATCTGTAGTTCCCCTTCAGGCCGTATCTCCATATTATGCCACATTACATCTTTAGGAAGGCGCACTTTCGCAAAATATACGATTACAGCCTCAATAAGGACAAATGAGACCAATGCAAGACCGATCATGAGATTTGTCTCCCCCGGGATGACTGTTGGGAGAAGTGTAATGAATATGAGCATGAACATGGAGGCCGCCACAATAGAGACAAAAACCTCTTTTAGAATGTCCATAGCCTTAAGCGCGCTCTCATACATCACCTCATATTCACTCATAACTACTTCCTGCTCTTTGATAAGAAAATCGTGTAAATCCTCACCCGCCTCTACCGCGTGAGCCATCCTTTCAAGGAAGTCAGCAAATATGATGGAAGGAGTCCGTTTTGCTACATATCTGGCCGCAGCGGGAAGAGAAAGATTCCAGTACTCCATAAGAACGTATATCCTCCCTATATCCTCTGACAGGGGGCCATACTCTTTCACCTTTGAGAGTATCTCAAAGAGCTTCTTTCGGGGGAGGTCTGCCGTGGAAAGCGCCCCCATTCTGGTAATAAAGAGGTGCATGTTCTCATCTATCTTTGATTTCTTAAGTTCAGCCTCTATTATGGGAAGAAGGAAAACGACGCCTACAGCATATAATGGAATGGCATAGATTATATATTTAAGAAACGGGCGTACAATAATCTGTGGGAAGAAATGCAGGATAATAATGGTAACAACTATTGAAGTAGCAATTATGGGAATGCCCTTCTTTTTCACATAATCGCTGAAGGGTCGATCCATCCCGAGATATACTCTTTTAAGCTCTATCGTTTACCTCCCCCCTATACCTTCGTTTCAACGGCGAAGGGTAGGGATTCCACCCCGTACCGCTGGAAATCCCAGATCACCTTTACCACATCTCTATGGGCTAATATGCCGTGTTCCACCATCTTATTCAGAATCTCTGCTCTTAGGTCCATCTCCCGATAGATTTGCCTCTTGTCTGGAAGCCCCTGCATCAATGCTATTTTGTTCTCAAGAATGTAGGAATTGTTCCTCCCCCTGAAGCGATGCCTATCCGTAGTGGGCTCCCACACGAAAACCTGCTTTGTTAGAACACCTCCAAGCTCCTTTGAATAACCTAGAATTTCAGAAAGGGAGACAACGCGACGGAAGACCTTCCCCCTTCTATAAACTGCCTGCTGGAAGAGTGCAATGTTTAAATTGTCCATGAATCTGATTGGGACATTTATCGGATCTCCTGTAAACCTCTGTATCATTTTAACAACGTCAGCTGCGTGGAATGTAGCGATAACCGGGTGTCCCGTCTGCATTGCCTGGAATGCCACAGCTCCCTCCTTTCCTCTAATCTCACCAGCGATGATATAATTAGGTCTGGACCTTAAGGCGGCTTTTAACAGTGTGAAGTAATCCACCCGGGACTCTTCAGGTCCAGTTTCTCTTGTCAGAAGCTGTTGCCATATGCGATGTGGTGGGAGCACCTCTGCGGTGTCCTCCACGGAGTATATCTTGGCGTTATACCTTATAAAAGGCAATATGGCGTTCAGAGTGGTAGTTTTACCGGAAGCGGTTTCCCCACAGACGAATATAGACATTCCGTTTTCAAGTGCCAGCCACAAATATGCCGCAACCTCTGCACTCATTGTTCCCCATTTTATAAGCTGAGTTACTGAGAGAGGCTCCCCTGTGAATTTTCTTATTGTAAAAGAGGGCCCTTTTACTGATATGTCATCCGCAAAAATAAGGTTGAGACGGGAGCCGTCAGGTAAAGCAGAATCTATTATCGGCCTGGCCATAGATACGGGTTTCCCTATTCTTTCAGACATCCCTCGGAGGTACTCCTCTGCCTCTTTGAGGCTCCGGAAGCGAATATTTGTTTCCAATGTCTTGAACACTTTATGTATAACGAAGATGTTCTCTAGGCCAATGCAGTGGATATCCTCTATATAATTATCCCTAAGAAGTGGCTCAAGGATCCCATTCTCCAGAATGTCTCTTTTTATGTAATATTTGATTTTCTTCAGCTCTTTCCGTGTAATGAAGACCTTTTTCATAGAAGCAAATGAGCCCTTTGGAGGTTCTTTCTCCCCCTCTGAGATAATAACAGTAGATTCCTTAATGAGTTTGTCTAATAGAGCATCAAATTCCTCCCGTGTTTTATACGCAGGCTCATAGCCAGCTTTGATAAACATTATCTCCAGCAATTTCTTTTTCTTCCTCTCTTCTACCGGGGACAGCCTTGGTTCTATTGCGTTGTAATAGAAGCCCTCTCTATTGCTCCCAAAAACATGGATAAAGATAGGGTCTCCAACAGGATATAAGTAATCAAACCCTTCAGGAGTGTAAAAATCCCTGGAGAGCGACTCTACAAATTTTGGCATCTTCCTGTTCTTCTTATAATAACTGTCCAGGTACTCCTTTAAATGGGGGTTTAGTTTCATTGCTTTCTCTAGTTTCGGGTCTACCATGGACGGCCCACCTGACCCCGATGTCTATCTCTCCCGGGATCCCTTTTCTTTCTCATTGTATTAGTTGCCCAGAGGTATATAAAAAGTTCAAATCCAACTATCAGAGGAGATAACAAATGACGGTTGTAAAAATATCATCTGAGATAATCATCTCTGAAAAAGTATCACCAATCATTTGTAGAGGAAGAATAGTTTATGGATTATCCTCTAGTTTAAATTCACCTAGAATCTCGTTTAACCGCTCTGCGACTTCTGCAAGTTTCTGAGAGATGATGGACATCTTTTTGATCTCTTCCTGTTGATTTTTCGCAGATAACAAGGAATCCTCAGCCGCCTGGGCTATCTCCGTAGAGACACCTACAACATCCCTTGAGGCCTTACTGATGGACTCTACATTCCTTGTTATAACCTCTATTTTTTCTTTGAGAACTTTAATCCAATCGGAAAATCTTCCAGCATCCTCTGCCATTCCGTTGAAAATCTCAAGAGTGTCGTTCAACGACGATATTGATTCTACCAACTTGGTGACAGACTCTTTGAATACGTTTACGATGCCTTCTGTATCGCTCTGGATCTTCCCAATCAATTTTTCAATATTTCCAGCAGCCGCTTTTGACTCCTCCGCCAACCTCCTTATCTCATCAGCAACCACCGCAAATCCTTTTCCAGAATCCCCTGCTCTAGCAGCCTCTATAGCTGCATTCAGGGCTAGTAAATGAGTCTGTTCTGCGATGTCGGAGATAACATTTGCAATTTCTGTAATTCGTTTGGAGTTCTCTGAAAGTAGCTCTATGTTCTCCACAGTCTGGGTGGTGGAATCTTTCAATTTTGACAGATGATCCCCAGACTCCTTTGCCAGAGCCTTCCCTCTAACCGCCCTTGTCGTTGATTCCTGGGATATTTTTTCTCCTTCGTCCACGAGTTCGTTCACGCTCTTTATGAACGATTCAAGGGACTGTACCGCTTCTGTGGCTTCAGCGGTGAGTTCCCTCTGCTTAGATGCCCCTTCAGAGATTCTAGTTAGTGAGTTTTTCACACTTTCGGTGGTTTTATGAACGTTCAGTGCAGTTTTAGAGAGATTCTGGGAAGTACTTAAAACAACTAGAGCCTCACTTTTCACACCCCTTAACAAATCCTTGATTCTCTCGGTGGTGTTGTTTATTGAGTCTACAAGTGTTTGAATGTCCCCTTTCGCATTAATGGAAAGTTTTCCGGAAAAATCACCCTGGGAAAGTTTTTCTAAATGCTTCTTTACAGCAATTATAGACGTTGAAAGATTGTTCACCATCTCCTTAAAAGAGTGCTTCATCTCAACTATCTCGTCACATTTGCTGACAATTTCCGGTGTGTCTACAACGTGGGAGAAATCCCCCTCTGAGATTGTTTTTGCATCGTGAACAAGTTCATTAATTGTAGTATTAAGTCGGTCAGAGAAAAAGTGAGTTAAGGTTATAATAGAAACAAGAGAAATCAATAAGGAGATTATAAAAACCTTCATCACACGATCAGATTGTTCCTTATGCTTGTCCGCAATCCTTTGGACGTCTGAAAAAGCTTCAGAGGAGTCTATTTCCACCATCACTCCGTAATAAATACCTTCATCCCATTTTATGACGGCATACCCACCCAGTACCTCTATACCTCTGTAATCGGGATATATGCCCGAATTGGAATACGTCCAGTCGCCCTTTAATATTCCGTTCTCTACAAGATCCTGGATACCTTCAGAGAGGAGATAGGCCCTTAGCGCCTCATCACCGCTACCAAGTATTGTGTTTGTAATTAGAAGGTACCCTCTTTTTGATTTTTCTGATGAGATTATATAAGAATCGCCGGTCTTTCCAAGTCCTAAATCATCGTTTCCTCCCTCTGGATCCAGTAGGGGATCTGTATTTATGTTTTTATGCACAATTTCATCCAGTACCACTCTAGAGATGACAAACCCAATAAAACCGAGAGGTGAGGCCCATGTGGGAGAGCGAACCGGGGCCAATATTACAAAAATATCTGGACCGAAAACATCACTGGAAAACACTCTACTAACCACAACATTATTTTTGTATAGAGAGCGTTGAAAATACTCCTCCCCTACAATACTCCCCACCGTTCCTGATGTGGAGAGAAGGATCGCTCCATCGGATGTTGCCACAAATACTTCTTTAATGGTGTCTCTCTCCATCTCGTTTCTAAGTGAGGTGAAGACATCTGACAGAAGGAGGCTGAGGGTGGACATTGCCTGCGAGTAGTTAGAATTGTCCTCATCGTCTTTATATGTGTTAATAATTTCTAGTACACTTACTGTTAAATCCAATTCGGCAATCTGTCCAGCATCTGTTTTTCTCTCGGAAAGGAATGTCTCCACATCCCTAGCCTTCTCATAGGCTCGGTTCTTTAGTGAGCTCTTTACCTGCTTCTCTACTATTTTCTTTCCTATCTCTGCCTGAACTCTGATGGAATCCTCCGCTGTCTTATATGTGGCGATGCCGACAATGCTAAGGGGGACCACCCCCACGAGAGTCATTATCATCATTATCTTCACGAAAAGTTTCATCTTACCCTCCTCCTTTCAAACGGCCTACTAGGGCGCTTTCGTCTATTAAAAAGACAGTTCTCCCTCCGCTTTTTAAAAAGGTACTAACAATAGGGCGTAAACGGGCTAAAACCCCTTCAAGATCGTCTTCAAAAGCAGATGAATCGCCCTCTGGGGTGTATGATATTGATCCCAATATTTCGTCAGCGAGCAAGCCGTATTTGTTCTGACCAGATTCTACGATTATTATGTAGCGCTCTGAGGAAAGCCCCTCATCATCTAGTAGAAAGAGCTTTCGCAGGTCGCATATTGGTATGATCTCCCCTCTTCTGTTAATTAAACCTTTGATGAATGGTGGGAAACCCGGTGCGGAGGAAACTTCTTTGTTTATAATGATCTCTCTTACACATCCTATCTTTAACCCCAGCGCCACCTCTCCAACGAGGAAAGCTATGCACACCTCCAGGGCCCTCACCTCTTTTTTGAGTGTGTCATATAATTCGGTCTTCTCTATTTATAATAAACGACCCCCTTCCACCTTCTGATAACCAACTCTGAAAATCAGCGTTGACAATCAGAAAACATGAATTCAAAGGAGAGATTTATTTATTGAAGGGGTCATCAGATAATGCTGAGATGGTAGTATGGAAATTAAGCTCAAAACGGTAATGGTGCTTCCCTATGTGAAAGGAAGTACAAAATATTTTGAGAAAAACTGGGAGGTAGGTTATTTCATCCAAACACCGACAAGGGTGGGTTTTATAGGTGCAAAAAGGAAGATAGTGGTAGTTCCAGAGAGTATTATAGCGATTAAACCTTTCTTTGAGGAGAAGGAACCGCCGGCAAATTATGTCAGTACAAACTTTAAGTTTCATCACAAAGATGTGATCTACGAGGTATTAGTGGCATTTCACCGGGAGAGATATGGAGAATTAATGAGTGCTATGTGGATTAATATCCTGGGCACGCCACCCATATTTTTAAAATACCCATATAAAATCGGTGGTGTGATAAATAAAGAGGTTGCTGTTAGAAAGGGGATACTTTTTCCAAGACCAGATAGGATTATCATCAAATTAAGGGACCAGACTCTTCTTAGTATTCCCCTGGACAGTCTTCTTGATGTTAAAAAAGAGCCCAAGGAGATAAGAGGAGTGGAGAAACCAGCACTGGAGCTGAGCTATTTAGAGGATGACGAAGAGGTCTCTATGGTAATCTTTACTTACCCAGTCGTTCTATCAAGGCTTGAGGAGTTCTGTGCGTTTCATCTTTCAAAACTTTTGCAGGAATTTCATTTAGGGGAGATAGAAAATACACTTCTAACTACGCTGTATGCCGGGGGCGTCCCTTATGAAAGTTTGCAGAGAATGTTGGGGCTTACTCATGAGGAGCTGGATAAACTGTATGATAAACTCCTCTCATACGATATGATTAAGGTTGTGAGGATACGCAGAGATGTCGCGCTCACGAAAAAGGGGATGGCCTATGTGGACAAACTGATGAGGAGTGGAAAAATATGAGGAGGTGAGATTATGCCTGAGACCGTTCTAATAGTGGACGACTCGCAATTTATGAGGACTTTATTAAAGAACATTCTCCTGCCTCACGGTTATGTGGTGGTGGCTGAAGCTGCAGATGGCATAGAAGCTATCAATATGTGTCGGAAACACAAACCAGACGTTATTCTTTTGGATATTGTAATGCCTAATCTGAATGGTATTGAGGCATTGAAGGTTATAAAAGGTGAGTTTCCAGAAGTAAAGATCATTATGTGTACAGCCCTTGAACAGGAAGCCATGGTAAAGGAAGCAATAAAATATGGGGCGGATGGGTATGTTGTTAAGCCGTTTAAAGCGAAAAGAGTGTTAGAAGAACTTGAGAGGGTATTGCATTATCCGATTTGATCAGGATCGGTGAAAGGGGTGTTGAGATGGAGGATGATGGAAAGAGTTTGAGGGATCTGTTTATAATGGAGGGGAGAGAATGTATAGACAGCATTAACCAATATCTTAGGAAAATGCCAGATGGTCTTTCAGAGCAAGATATTGATGAGTTTTTTAGACAGGTACACACACTGAAGGGGCTAGCGGGCACCATGGGATTTAAAACAATGGTTCTGTTGGCTCATAGAGTTGAGGGACTCTTAGATATGCTGAGAAAACAGAAAGTAAAGATTACGGATGAATTTGAAGAGCTGGTAACGGAGGGGTGCGACATTTTAGAGGCAATGCTTGAGGAGGTGGTGGAGAGTGGAAATGTCACTGTTGAAGATCAAGAGTATGTTGAAAAGGTGAAGAGGTTTGTTTCTGGCGTAGAGGGAAGTAATGAGATGGGGAGAGGGGAGGAAAGAGTAATGGGTGCAGGTGAAAGGGAGGGGGTTATGAGGGATAGCAGGTATAAAATAACTATAATATTAGAGGAAGACACCTCAATGCCTTCAGTAAGGTTATTACAGATAGCCACTTTATTAGAGAAAGCATCCTTAAAACCTATTGCGTCTATACCGTCGTGGGATGATCTTCTGAAGGGGACGGATGCCCTAACTATTGAGCTTTATTATTCTTCGGATGCAGATGTTGACAAGGTTATAAAGACTGTTAAACGGGTGGGGGACGTTAGAAAGGTTGAGATGGAGGTCTTAGAAAAGACACAATCCAGTAAAGAGATTGCGGGGGAAAGTGCCGAGGGTGGACATGAGAGAGGGGCCCCTACATATCACAGGGGGGGTGTGGGTGTGAGGACAAAAATGGAAGAACCTATTCTGAAAGTTCGTTATTCTACCTTGGAAGGTATCATGAGTTGTGTAGAGGAATTGGTTATAATTAAAAACCATATTGCTGGTCTTACAGCATTGGAGGGAGACAGAAAATTGAAAGAAGCCGTCTGGACATTAAGCAAAACAATAGAGGACCTTCATTGGCGTATGATTGATTTGGGAATGGTGCCATTGGAAAACATCTTTAATATGTTTCCTAGGCTAGCAAGAAATATAGCAAGGAAACTCAATAAAAAGGTTGTGTTGATTGTGGAGGGGGGTGAAATAAAACTGGATAGAGCGATAGTAGATCAGCTCTATGAGGTCATCCTTCATTTAATAAGGAATGCAATAGACCATGGGATAGAGCCCCCAGAGGAGAGAAAGAGAATTGGAAAGCCAGAAAAGGGAAAGATAATTTTAAAGGCGCTAAGAGAGAGAACTCATGTGATTATAGAGATTAAAGATGATGGAAGGGGTATTGATAAAGAGTTAGTTCTTAGAAGAGCCGTGGAGAAGGGTATAATTTCGCCTGAGGCAGCTAAAAATGCGACGGACAAGGAAGCGTTTGAATTGCTCTTTCTCCCAGGATTTACCACTGCTGAAAGTGTTTCCGAGATCTCCGGGAGAGGAGTTGGACTAGATGTGGTAAGAACACATATATCAAACTTGGGCGGGCTTCTAGAGATATCATCCAAGAAAAACGTATATACGTCTATACGGCTTACACTTCCCATTACAAGGTCGCTTGTGAGGTCATTAATAATTGAACATTGCGGTGTCAGATACGCTCTCCCCATATATCATGTTAAGGAAATCGTATCCCCGACTAACTATACGGAAGTAGTGTTGGATGGAAAGAAAAGAGCCTCTGTGAGAGGAACCCTCTATCCAGTATATGACTTTGTCGGGGAGCATTTAACCTTGAAAATGGAGAGAGAACGAAAAGTTCTTATAATTTTGGAAAGGGGACAGGAAGAATTTGGCATACTGGTGGATCGGGTTCTTTATCCGCGTGAGGTTGTAATAAGACCCCTTAAAGGTAGTCTGAAGAATGTTAGAGGCTATAGCGGTTATACGATAATGGGGGACGGGTCTGTAGTTCCTATATTGGATGTAAATGCTATAGGTACTGTATAATGGAGTGATAGAATGGAAACATCGGAAGATGTGCAAGAGAGTTTGATAAACGTCTTCCGGGACCTGGGGAGGATAATAGCTAGAAACGTAGCTGGAGCAATATCCGAACTGACGGGTGAGAAGGTGTCCTCAAAAAGGTCGCATCTGCGACTCTTTTACGCAGGGGAGTTTTGTAAAAATTTTTGTAGCGATCACCCTATGGTAGGCCTGTATTTTGATTTTCAAAGAGGGCCAGACATTGTAGCCCTTTTTCTTTTACCTGTGGAGGATATAGAACATATGTTGCGAAACATGCTAGGTAGGGGTCTGGAAGATATGGAGAGAGAAATTGTAAACTCCGGGATGAGAGAAATAGGAAATATACTGGTATGCGCTTATTCTGATGCCGTATCCAACTTCTTTAACGAGCCAGTAATGCCATCTGTCCCATACTTTGAAATAGATGAACCTATGAGAATATTCAGAAAGATCAAAAACGAATTTCCGAGGATAAGTGAAAAGCTCCTTTATTTGGAGAATGAATTTTACCGGGGTGGTGAAAAAATGCATTTTCACTTTGTAATGTTCCCCCGGGGTACTGCTCTTACAGAGTTAATAAAAAAATTAAGGGTAAATGGAAATTTCAGCGTTTAAATAGCAGATGGTTAATTATCCTACTGCGGTGATCTCTATTATTATTCCAACCCCTGGTGAAACCTTGAAACCAACTGAGTCTTCTATGGGGTTTTCGGCGGTGCTATATCGGTTAATCTTGATTATCTTTGTGATGGAGCCTCCAATCTCTTTGACAGTTAAGGTGAGATAGACTGTACTTGACGATTTGAAGGGATCAAGGAGTGTGGGATTGCTTATCTCATCTCTGTCCGCGGTGAGTATTATCGTCTTTCCAAGGGCTGCCAGTTTTTTTAAGAAGGAAAGGTATTTTATCGTCCCTTCTTTTGCCTTGAGCGAATTTTCAACAAGGGAAGAGAAAGTGTCCAGGAAAATAACATCACGTTGATAGAGATGGTGTGCTGTTAGCAGTTTCTGAAAAAAATCAGTTCTAGAACGTAGACGATATATAAGTGGGTATACTGGGATATAAAGAAGCGATCCCTGAAGGAGAGGGGTAGCTATAGGAAAATCCAGTGAATACATCTGATTTATAAACTCTCTGACGGTTAACTCTGTGGATATATAAGTAACCGAATGAGAATGAGTGAGAAGACCATACGTGAACCTCTGACAGAGCACGGATTTCCCGGAAGAATACGGGCCTTCAATGTATATAATTGCCCCTTTGGGGAGATATCCGCCTAAATAGTTATGGAGTTCATCCCTTTCTAGGTCAAATCGGTAGCCTTTCTCCTCCATATCAACCCTCCTGTATTATGAACGTGAATCTATCCGTTATTCCATTGGTCGTAGCCACAACGACTGTATGCTCACCAGCATTCAGGGTCACATCATATATAGTGACCTTCAATACTTCTCCTGGTTGCCATAAATCAGAGTTGTTGTCCAATTGTGTGAAGGTGACGTTGGTCATGTATTCGTTGTCTACAAATACATCTAAGGTGGCCTCCAATTTCACCCTACCTGTGTTCTTCACGTATACGATCAGTGGATCAGTGGCCATGTTGTCTGGATCATTTATTATGGTCACATCGGTCTCCAGTCTTAATGAGAGATCCTCACCCCTATTCTCCATGTTGGTGGATACTGTCAGTATGACGTTAACCATTATGGCCATCACCGAGGAGGCCACGATCAGAGCACCGATGAAGAAGATCATGTGTGATGTAGATAATGAGAAACCCAAATTCACCACCTCCTAAATTTCCCATTCGCCACTCCATCCATCTCCTGTTACTATTCGTATGTCCAACCCAAGTTTTAGTTTCATTAGAGTGTGTACTGTTGAATCCGTTATGTAGATTCCATCCCACACTAGAATCTCATCCGGATCTCGTGTTAAGGTGCAATTCAATCTTGAGAGAGTTCCACTATCAAGATAATACACCTCCCTAACCCCAGTAGAATTTGAAAGTAGGAGCACTAGCTGTTCAGCCGGTACAAAATAGGAAAATGACAGAGGAGCGCCGCTCAACACCTTTGAGATGTTCCACGTTCCCAGTACAGTACCACCAAGACTGAGGTTATATATGTAATAATAGGAATTGGAGGTTAGAAGAAGGTGAAGTTCACGCCCAGCGTATACATCTAAAAGACTGAATGAACTGTTAATTGTATAGATTTGCGTCTTATTACCTCCATCGGATGTAAACCTATATACTGTGCCGTTGCTGTGGAACGTGAAGATGAAATTCTCCGAGGTGCACATTCTATCAGCAGAAGTAAGGGAGGAGATAAAACTCTCCTCTAAAAGATAACCTGTTGCAGAGAAACGATCAATTCGTGAGGAGTTCTGAAGAACGAGGAAATCATCCCCCAGGGTACAGATGTCGGTGGGGTTTGTGAGTTGTGAGGAAGGTACAAATCCAACGATCTCTCCATCAGTGGTTGAGATAATTACAGCAGGATTTGATTGGTTTATTATCAGGGAATAAATGTAATCACCTCCCGCAAGACGGGTTTTCCCCTCTGCGGTCACCGGAGGTGTTTTTATAAAGGTGACCTCTCCCCCCTCTGAAGACACACCGCTCGTTAGATTATACAACGTAGCCTTTACTTCCTTTGTGGTATGCCATATGGTCCTCCAGCCATTCTCAGCATCTGTAGATATGTTCCTCTCCTCTACAACCTCTCCATCCAAAAGGAAGGTTAAGTACTGCAACTTAACTGACGTTGTACCAGAATTTTCAAAGGTTAGTGTGAGGTTTAAACCGTCAAAACCAACCTTTTCTAGATCAATAATGGTATTTTTCTCACGAAGGTCCCTCTCGTTATCGTAATCTCTTGCCGTAGACAACATATCATTAATTTCGCTTATACTCCCGTATATCACATAAAAAGAAAAGAGAAAAAAAGAAAAAATAATGGCGGAGGTAAGGGTAAGACTATACCCCATAGTACTCCTCCAGATTCTGCTTAAACATCTTTATCTCCTGCTCAATTGCGTTGAATATGTCCTTGTTGACCTCAATCCCTGCAATCTTTAGTATGAAGAGGAGCGACTTAAGGTGGTCGTCTGCTGAGAGCCTCCAGTCGCTCACTTTCTTGTACAACGCAGTTCCACCTTTGTCAAATAGTTCGGGTCCTGGCTCTCCATCTGTGGGTTCGTACTTTGTTACATCCTGAATCTCACCCCTGGCGAATGCCATAACCTTGGATTTGACCTCGTCGCTGATCCATCCTACATCTTTGTAGTATTCAAGGAGCATTCCTATCTTGTCTCTGGTCACCCGTTCAAAGAGGAATTCTATCCAGCGAAACACCAGGATCATCGTTCTGTAGTCTGTGGGAAGATGCGATAGGATCGGTTGGCCAGACTTTAACCGCTTCATAAGGTCTTCCTTCTCCATGTGATGCCTCCATTCTTCCTTGGGGGAGGGAGGTTCGGGTTCTATCTCTTCGAACTCTTTTGGAGCCGCTTCATACGGTGCCTCCCTCCCCCTTCTCTCCCTCTCTTCCTCTCCGGTGCCTCTTCTCAGTTTCTCTCTCTTCCCATCTGGTGTTACCAGGTCTATATCTGAGAGGTCAAATTCCTCAAGGTCCTCCAGGGGGAGCTTCTCCTCTTCATGTTGAGTTGCGTCCCACCCTTTTTTTGTTCCGGGTTCCACAAATGGATTGATCTCTTTTATGACCAATTCGTATATATCTAGCAGTTTTCTGATGTTCGCCTCTATCTCTGTAATCTTTTCACTCAGGGCCTCAAGGCTGCTTTTTGTAGATGATATCTCTGTCTCCATCCTCCCTAATTTCTCCTCCACTCCCCTAAGCCGTGTGTCAATCTCCCCCTCCGGTACTCTCCCTCCTTCCTCTATTTCTATCCCCCTCCTACCCTCGGGAGGGATGTCCTTTATGAGACCCTCTATATCGCTGAAGTCAAAGCCTATATCTGCTAGTTCCTCCTCTCCCCGGGCCGCTTTTTTCCCTTTTCTCTTTTTCTTCTCCTCCTTTCTCCCTTTTTTCTTTATTTTAAGACGAATCTTTCCCATCTTATACCCCCTTTATTTGAGGTTTACATAGCGGCCCATGTACACTGATGGCGTCACTATCTGGCAACTCCATGTCATTCCTTTGAGTGGAACGAAACTCAACACCACCGTGGTGGACGGTGGCAGAGGAGAGCCCACAGCGGAGAGGTTTATACTGATTTCAATTAGATCCCCGGAATTAACCACATGGCCATCGCTCCAGGAATCGTCTGGATCCCGTGTTGGTGATGCACTGTATGTTGTGGCAGTTGCATCGCTACCGAAGGTGAGGTCTACATTTGTGTCTTCTGTGGCTAGTCCAATCACCACGTTATCCATTTTTATGGGATTGGAACCTGCCATGGTTCTCACCCGGATATAGAGGTATTCTATGTTGTCGGACAGGGTGCCAGTATTCTCAGGGTCTCTGTCTCCTGTGGCAGAGACGACTGTAAGGCCTGTGGATATCTGCCACATCACATCCTCTCCGGTTTGCTGGGCCTGTTGCTGCAGTTCACCCATTGTGGATATGAGGAGGGCAGCCGCCACGGAGGCGGAGAGGATCATGGCGATGAAGATCACCATGGAGCTTATCCCCATCTCCCCCCCCTTCCCCCGGGGGCTCCTAGACCCTCTCTCAATATCCACACGGCGCATACATGCGATCCCCTTGTTCTACACTATATCCCTCTAACCTCTCTGCAAATCCATGCCAGGCGGTGAACCGGCCCTGGAGGCACCATTAGAAGTTCACAAAGGTGGTCACCAGAGATTCGGGCACTGTAATCTCTTCATACGTTGGTGCCCCGTGTTTCGGTATGATCTTTATATAGAGTGTGTCCTGCGGGGAGAGCCCAGAGCTGTAAATTGCAGTGACGTTTATGTGCACCATAATTACCGTTCCCTGGGAGACAATATGAGCTCCACTGGAACTAGAAGCATCACCGAAGAGCCCTTCAGGATCTCTTATCACGCCTCCATTTGCGGAGGCACCAGAGCCTCCGTCAAAGTAACCGCTAGCATCCTGTGCACCATTATTACTAGGGGCATAGTCATAATCCGCATCAAGAGCAGGGGTTTCTATTGTATAGCTGTCATCATCTGCATAGTCCATGTAGGTATCTGAGTCATCATCCTCGTATTCAAGAGAAGCCTCAAAGTTCTCGCTCATTACCTCTATGACTACGTTATCCATGTCTATCTTTGGTGACCCTGCATTTAAGCGGAGCTTGAGGAATATGTCAGATATGGCATCACTGCCGCCGTGAAGATTATAGGTCCCTGTTGCGGAAACTGTTCCAGTTCCATCCCCCTCATAATACGCTTCTACGAGGGCACTTGCATCCGAATCGCTATTCACGGCACTTACCACTTGAGCAGCGGTAGTTGTACCTGACACATAGGTTATTGTAATGGTATTGGATGAAACGCTGACGCTTAAAGAGCCTCCAGTGGTTAATACAATACTTGTTGAATTCCCGGCAGGTCCAACCTTATTAGAATAGAATGCAAGACCGTCATTATCAGATTGATCCCAATCAATCAAAGTGTGTGCTCTATCTACCACACCCAGGGTTTCTATTACAACGAATCCAGAGGAGACCTCCTGTTTAGCCAATCTTCCAGTTTCCTGTGCTTGCTGGTTAAGGCTGCCAGCGGTGGATATGAGCAGTGAGGCGGCGACGGCGGCGACGAGCACCATGGCTATGAATATAATCA
>JAGHBW010000096.1 GCA_021160765.1 Thermoplasmata archaeon | reverse complement strand
GTTGATGAGGGGGGTGGGGGCACCATTGCCAAGTTCCTTGCAGAGTATTCCATGGATGTTATTGACATGGGACCAGGTGTTCTAGCCATGCATTCACCGTTTGAAATATCAAGCAAGGTGGACCTCTACAGCGCCTATTCCGCTTATAAGGTATTCCTTGAAAGCAACCCATGATGGACTCAGGCATAGCGCAAAACAAGGTATAGGGAAGATATAGCAATTGATATAAGCATGGATGGGAAGCCCATTTTAAAGAACTCCCAGAAGTCTATTCTAAGCCCTTCCTTCTCCGCAACACCAGCCATAACAACGTTGGCAGAAGCCCCAACCAGAGTTCCATTACCGCCCAGACAGGCGCCCAGTACCAGTGCCCAAGCCAGAGGTTCCAGCGGGATGTTGGCGTGTGTTGACAGATATGCCAAAACAGGGATCATTGTGGCCGTATAGGGAATATTGTCAATGAAGGCTGAGGCTATAGCAGAAACCCAGAGAATCAGAAGTAGGAGTAGGGTGAAGTTCTCTCCCGCCGCATTGGTTATCTGGTAAGCTATGGCTTTTATTAGACCCATCTCCTCCAGGGTTCCTATGAAAATGAACAGCCCTGCGAAGAAAAGTAGTGTTGGCCACTCCACATTGGAGAGTGCCTGGTATATGTCAATGCCTGTCAAAAGTAGCAGTAGGGTTGCCCCAGCAAGAGCAATCACAGCACTGGAAACGTTAATCAGGTCCTCTAAGAAGAAGAGGACGATCACTAGAAGGAGAACTATTACGGATCTTACAAATATTCTCCGGTTCACAGGTTTTTTGTATCTGGATGGTATGGGGCAGGTCTCTACCTCCCTGAGCCTCTTCCTCTCCGGGAAATACCACAGGAGCATGTTTACAAAAAGTATGATCAGTATGACAGGGGCAACGTTGTAGATAAACGACATGAAGCTGAAGCCGTACACGGAGCCGACCATTATGTTGGGCGGGTCCCCAATCAAGGTGGCGGTTCCGCCTATGTTGGAGGAGAGAGCCTCCGCAATGAGGAACCTTGTTGGGGACACGTTCATAAGCTTTGTAACGTCTATAGTAATGGGAACGATGATGAGCAGCGTTGTCACGTTATCCAGAAAGGCTGAGAAAAGGGCAGTAGCCAAGATTAACATGATGAAAACTAGATGTGGGGAGCCCTTACAGAACTTGAATATGTAGAAACTCACCCTGCGAAAAATGCCACTCTCACCCATTATACCAATGATGATCATCATTCCCATGAGTAGCCCGAGGGTCTCAAACGAGATGTAATGAAGAAGCCCCTCAAAGGTGGGCTTCTTTCCCATAAAAGCTAGAGCGAGCGCACCCAACCCCGCACCCATCATGGCAACAACCGTTCTGTGGATAACGTTTAAGGTCATCAGGGTGTATATGAATATGAGCAGTCCGATGGCAACGGCTATTTCAACGTTCATCTTCTTCCCCCTCAATTGAAGAGGAAAACAGGTTTTTCGGAGGTTGCTACAACCTCCCTGGCAAGGTGGCCTATCCTCCTCCTCACTAGCCAGTGATAGAATCCTCTCCCACCACTTCCTAAAACCACAATATCGTATCTTTTCACCTCTTTTAGGATTAGTTCCTCCGGTGTTCCGTGAAGGACCTTAACCTTTACATCAACACCCATGTGTTTTGCCTTCCACTTTATGTTTTCCTCCATATCCCTTTTCTTTTTTTCCACCTCCTCCCTTAAAGGATGGACGTAAAGTGCTGTGAGCTTTGCACCGAAGTGGGAGGCGAGCAGAAGAGCTCCATTTTCAGCTCTTTTGGAGTACTTTGTACCGTCAGTTGCAAGGAGTACTCTTTTTATCTGAGGGTCATCCACCGCCTTATTTACAATCAAGATTTGTTTCTGATGGGAAATTGCCAATATCTCCTCAGCGGTGGAACCGAGGTAGAGGGTCTGTATTCCCTCCTTGGTGTACGTTGAGAGGACTATTGTGGAGATGTCATGGTCTCTAGCGTAGCGGAGAAGCTCCCGGGGAGGCCTCCCCTTAAGTATGGCAACCCTGGTTTTCACGCCCATCCTCTCCAGTTTTCTCTCAAGCTTCTCCGCAGCCTCCCTTGAGGACCTCTCCATTATCTTCCAAATCATTTTGGTATAATACACCCCAGCTCTTCGTGTGTCCACCACAGTGACGATGTGAAAACGCGCCCGGGGAAAAAGTTTAGCAGCGTAGATGGCAGCAGCCTCAGAGCGGGGTGTACCATCGTACCCCACAAGAATTCTATCTAACATAGGTGAATGTATGTAGAGGAGATTTAAAGAATTTCTCCCTCTTACCCCTCAAAGATATGTTTTTCAAACCTCTCGTTAATGGGCTTTAATGTGTCAATAATAAAAGGCGCGGGGAGGGGGATTTGAACTTGCGGCGAAACCCTGGGGACAGAGAGGTTTTGGGGAGGTTTCGCCTTACTTCCGCTCTTCCCTCGTTATTGAGAGATTTCCTGAAGAGCGGAAGCCCGAGGGGTTCAAATCCCCACGTTAATGGGCTTTAATGTGTCAATAATAAAAGGCGCGGGGAGGGGGATTTGAACCCCCGAGGGATTACTCCCAACGGATTAGCAATCCGTCGCCTTGCCGGGCTGGGCCATCCCCGCAGGTGGGGAGGGGAATATTATATCTCTCCATAAAAACCTTTTTCGCCGGTTTTTTCAATGATGTTGCTTAAAGGAATACAGCGATAAGGACAATAATAGTGTTGTATGTGGAATGTGTTATAACTGGAGGTAGTAGCCAATCGTTTTTCTCTTTAAGGTATGCTAGGATAATGCCTCCGAAAAATATAGGAAGAATGGAGATGAGGGATATATGGGCAATGGAGAAGAGAAGAGCGGAGGTTAGTGCGGATGCTACCCAGCCCCATCTTCTTTTCAGTGTTTCGTATAGAAGACCCCGGAAGAAGGTCTCCTCCCCTACAGGGGCCAGAAGCGCTGCGGAGATAAGAAAGTACAACACCTCCCATCTCCCCCTCATTTCAGGTACGTTGGAGGGACTTTTCAGGTTTGGAAAGAACAAGGATATGAGAAGAAAGTAAACAATTAAAATGGCAAGCATCGCCACAGCACCTAGGATGCCGTAAAGTACAGCCCGACCAATCTTCTTCTTTCTTTTCCAGCCAAGGGTAGCTGGATTTTTAGAGAGGGAAAGGCATGCAAGAATTATCCCGCCGTAAAAAATGAGTGCGATGTAAAGTGAAAAAGTGCCATGAGTAATCTCCCTAACCATGTCAGAGAGGGACAACTCCGGGTGTAGGTAGAGGAAGAGAATGATTATGTTTACTGCCGTTTCCAACCCTATGATGAAAAATATTGTGATAGCTATGATTATAATTACGACCCCCCTCCTAATCCTGTTGAAGTCCACCCCCACCACCTCCCTGACGATTCCAGTAACAAATCCAGTAAACGGGAGTAGAAGAACAAGTAGCGTTGTGCTCCACCTCCTTTTTAACAACAGAAAGTAGATACCGAGGAAAAGACCTCTGTATACTAACAAAAAGGCCAAGGTTATTGTGGCGAACAGGGTTGGATATGGTACATTCACAGGGCGGAAAAAGTTTTATTTCTTATTAAAAACTCCCCCTCATCCATGACACAACTTCTTCCGAAAGAGGTCTTTTTCACAAGGGGGCTTGGGGTTCACAAGGAGAAATTGGCCTCCTTTGAACTCGCTTTGAGGGATGCCGGGATACACCGTTTCAATCTGGTAAAGGTTTCCTCCATATTCCCTCCTGGTTGCAGAATTATTGATAGGGAAGAGGGCCTGAAAAAGCTCCAGTCCGGGGAGGTGATCTTTGCGGTCCTTTCAGAGAACTCATCCAATGAACCACGGAGAAAGGTGGGGGCTGGGGTTGGTGTGGCCATACCTAGAGACAAAACACTATTCGGATACATTAGCGAGCATCACTCCTTCGGAATGAGCCAGGAGGAGCTGGGGGATTACGTGGAAGACCTGGCAGCTTATATGCTTGCCTCCACGCTGGGTATAGCGGATCCGTCAGAGGTGGAATGGGACGAGAACAAGGATGTCTGGAAGCTGAACGAGAAGATCGTTTACACTAAGAACACATCTATAGTGGCGGAGGTACCACCCAGGGGCCTCTGGACTACTGTTATCGCGGCAGCGGTTTTCATAATGGGCGATTAAACCCCAACCCCCTCTAATCGCCCTCCATTGGTTCAGTTGACCAAGTAGTCATTAGCATCCGATAGGTGTTTTAAAAATGAGCAATAGAGAGCAAGGGGGGAAAAGAAGAGAGGATTGTCTATAAGGTGTCAAAACACGCTCCTTGCTCTCTATCCAAGGGGTGAGGTACGAACGAGAGATATTTTTGGTATCCCATTCAAGTAAGGAAATGTTATGGGAATATAAAAAACTTGTGTTCAATTGTTTGACAGTCGCTCAAAAAAAGGGAAGTCTATCACTCTATTTGGAGATAGTTGTGTCAGAATACATATGGGCTTGGGGAGGAAGAAGTGTGGATCTGCCCTCTTAGGGGAGTTTTACATCCAAGGATTCCGACTATCAGATTCAAATGATTTAAATATCTCTTCGGTATGGGCAGAAGCATGAGATACACCCGTTTTGAGAAGGCACGTATAATCGGTGCCAGGGCACTTCAGATTTCAATGGGTGCACCCATTCTTATAGAGGTACCTGAAGGCATGGTGGACAGCCTTGACATAGCCATGCTGGAATATGAAATGGACGCCATACCGATTACCGTCAAGAGGGAATAAGCCCCTTGTATTTCTCATCTATTCTCTTCCTCCAGTGGCTTATCTCCTCCTCTTTTACCGATGCGATCTTCATCAGCGCTTCCTCTTCTACAAAATGTAGTCTTCCAGGGATCACCACCACGTGAACTGGTGGGCCGAAATCCACCTCAAGGAGGTCCCTCAACCTCCCACCTTTTATGTATTCTGTTCGGTCACCAATCCTTGCTCCCCCCACAACCAATGTATTGTCGTCAATAACGTCCTTTCTATGTCTCTCTTCCAGATACTTTAATGTCTTCAGAGATTCTGAGACTGTCATGAAGCCGCCATCCTCTTTCAGATCCAGGAGAAGAAGGGTGTGAAGCCCCTCCTTCAGATTTCCATCAATCACATCAAGAACACTTTTTGGTGCAAAAGACTCACTAACCCAAGGAACGCTTACAACCCTACCGAATTTATAATGCTGAAGCCCCATGGCCGATGGTGCTGCCACAAG
>JAGHBW010000066.1 GCA_021160765.1 Thermoplasmata archaeon | reverse complement strand
TCAATGGAGAGAGAGATAAGAACTCCTGTGGATCATGAGAAAGAGACCAACTGGACTTTTATTGGATTGATTATAGTTGTATTGGTGGTGGTAGGAGGGGTGGTGTTGTTGTTCATGAGGAAGAGGGGAGGGGAGGAGACAGCAGAGGAAGAGGATCTGTACTCCTCCGGAGAGGCGTTGAAACCCACTGAAAATCCACCGGAGATTCCGGAAGAAGCAAGAGATCTCACTTACAAACCGCCGGAAAATCTCACATAACCTTCATTTTTTTTGTAGCTCTGAGAACTACAAAACCTTTAAGTCTTACTCCTTTATTAAAAGGGTTCGCTAAAACAGCAGGGGTGGTTTTGTGATAATTATTCAGAAGAGCCAGCTTAAGAAGGGTCTTCCCAAGGAGACACTCTCCCTTTGCCCGGAGTGTAAGAGGATAATCCCGGCCACAATCTATGAGGAGAACGGGAAGGTGATGTACAAGAAGACCTGCCCGGAGCATGGAGAGTTCATAGACGTTTATTTCGGGGATGTGGAGAGCTACCTCAGAATGGAGAGGTGGGCGGTGGACGGGATAGGTGTTGAGAACCCGAACACCGAAACAAAATACGGCCATCCCTTTGATTGTGGCCTCTGTCCCTATCACCTCTCCCACACCGCCTTGGCCAACGTGGACCTGACAAACAGGTGCAACCTGAAGTGTCCAATATGCTTCGCCAATGCAAATGCTGCTGGTTTTGTGTATGAACCAGACCTTCAGACCGTTATAAAGATGCTTAAGATGTTGAGGGATGAAAGACCTGTTCCCACACCGGCGGTTCAGTTTGCTGGGGGTGAGCCAACAATATACCCACACTTCCTGGAGGCCGTTCGGGCTGCAAGGGATCTCGGATTCGCCCAGATACAGGTTGCCACAAACGGGGTAAGGCTGGCACACGATCCCAACTTCGCACAGGCTATGGTAGATGCTGGGATGCACACAGTGTACCTTCAGTTTGATGGGTTTAAAGAGGAGACATACATAAAGGCTAGGGGAAGGCCCGGATTCCTCAAGGAGAAGCTTCTGGCAATAGAATACTGCAGGAGAACGAAGCCTAAACCCCTGGCAACCGTTCTTGTTCCAGTAATTGTGAGGGGGATAAACGATGATGAGGTGGGAAAGATCGTTGATTTCGCCCTGGCCAACCTTGACGTGATCCGCTCAGTCAATTTTCAGCCGGTCTCTTTCTCCGGAAGGATCAACCAGGATCAACGGATCAAGGGGCGCTACACCATAGGCGACCTCATCAGAGATCTGGCGGAGCAGACAGACTATCTAGATGGGCCTGAGGACTTCTTCCCCATCCCCGCCGCTGCGATACTATCTGAGCTGGTCTCCCAGATAGCAAAAGAGCCGAAGGTTGCCTTCACAACGCACCCCCATTGCGGCTCCGCTACCTACCTCTTCAAGGAACAGGGTAGTGGAAGGATCATCTCCATCGCAAGGTTCCTTGATGCGGATGGCCTTCTTGACGAGGCTCTGGAGCTTGTTCAGAGCGGAGAGCTTCAGAAGATGGGGAAGATAAGGGGTGCGCTGAAGGCGTATCAGCTGGTGAAGAAGTACCTTGACACCTCAAAGGCCCCGAAGGGTGTGAACCTCTTATCCATGCTCAAGTCCGTCTTTATGAAGGGGGATAAGAGTTCTCTGGGCGAGTTCCACTGGAGAACACTATTCATCGGTACAATGCACTTCCAGGATCTCTACAACTACGACCTTGAACGCGTCAGACGTTGCGTGATCCACTACACCACACCGGATGGAAGGATAATCCCCTTCTGCTCCTACAACACAGGTGCTGAGTTCAGAACTGAGGTTGAGAAGAAGTTCGGGATAAGCATAGAGGAGTGGCAGAAGAAACACCCAGGGATGGACCTGATGGGAAGGGACCTCTACCCGGAGGAGCTTCCGGAGGAACCCCCTGAGCTTAAATTCTAACCCTCTCTATCCAGACCCTTTATTTTATCTATCAGGTAGGGGATAGCAAGAGGGGCGAAGATCAGGGTCATAAAAGCACCCACAACCCCGAAAAGAACGCCTAGCGCCCTCACGATACCGCTGTCCACATTTGTAAAAAGCAGGCATATCAATATGAGTATAAAGGAGAAAACGATGAGCAGGAGGAATAACATCATACCCCCAAGATTCCCCCCGCCAAGGTAGATTGTTGCAAAGAGAAGAGCCACCATGGCCCCGGGGGCCGAGAGAAGAAGAAGGATTCTGATAAGTTTTCCCCCTCCCCTCAACATTCCGTCAAGGGTCTCCCCCAGGAAGTGAACACCGTATACGAACGATAGGAAGAGCGCTCCCAGCATTCCCAGGACCCCCAGGATATGGAGGGGTAGGGGGGCTGAGGGCAGCATGGTGACCGAGGAAAGATAGTCTGTGGCGAAGTGCATAAGTATGGCGCCGTGCAGACCCACCCTGACGAAGATGTAGCCGAAGAGAAGGCCACCGATGAACGTGGGTATTATCTTCCAGTATCCCCAGCCGGATGAATGAGCAAGGCCGAAGAGGAGGGACGAGAAGATTACAAAAAAGTATGTGGGGCCGTCCCACTGGTTGAAACCGCCTAAGAGGTATCTGTGAAGTCCCTTCCTTTTTGAAACAAGGGCGATGAGGAAGAGGGGCACTCCGATCAAGAGAAGGCGGGCCACCAGCTCCTCGTACACAGATGCTGATGCCAGCTCAACAAGGAGGAGCCAGTTTGGAAGTATGTCAAAGTCTCTGGGGGCTGAGACAGGTCTGCTGAGGAGGGACATGAGCCAAGCAACAGTGAAACTGATAAAAAGGGAGGCGAAGAAAGAGAGTGAAACTCTGCTTGCACTCCACTGGTGACTCTCCATCTTTCCCTCCCTGGCCTCCCTGTAGGTCTGAATTGCCAGGTATATGAGGCTCCCTAGAATAACAACAATCAGGAAGAGGAAGTAGCCAACATATCCTCCTCCGCTCAAACCGTAGGGGAGGTGTATGAGGAATGGGGGCACGGGCGAGAGGAGGAAAAAGCTCATAGTCGCTTTGTATGTTGTTGTAAGACCCACCTCCACCCTCCCCTGGCCGGTTAAACTTACGTATAT
>JAGHBW010000194.1 GCA_021160765.1 Thermoplasmata archaeon | reverse complement strand
TCTTGAGGGGGGAAGAGGTGGGGAGAGGCTCTTTTTCCAGTCCACGATCTTCATCTTTTTCCTATATCTGATGGTTGTTCTCCTTGGTTCTGTGGCGCTCATCGCAAGTGGTCTAGGAATAAGGGATGGGCTCTTTTTAACCGCAAGCGCCTTAACTAACACCGGACTGGACCCAGGCACGATTGCGGGTGGTGTGAACTCTTTCACCCCAGTTCAAAAAGGATTGTTCATGGTTATAATGGTTGTTGGGAGGTTAGACGTTGTTATTCCAATATTCCTCCTCAGCCCATCTTTGAAGAGGTTCTCCTGACCACTACCTCCTCTTTTTAATCACATATTCCGCAAGTTCTTCAGGAACAACAGCTCGGGGGAAAATGGCCTTCGCCTCCCTTCTGACCTCTTCCACCCCCTCCTCCCCCTTAATCCTGGGTGAAAAATGCACAAGGAAGAGATATCTAACCTCCGCATCCCTTCCAAGTTTTGCAGCCTGAGCCACTGTCATATGTCCCCACTCCTTTGCCCGTTCCCCCATCTCTGACGGAAATGTTGCCTCTGAAATGAGAACGTCAACACCCTTAGAGAAGTCAAGAAGGCCTGGAAAATATGCTGTGTCTCCCGTGTACACCAGAACCCTTCCGGGTTTTGATACCCCTAAAAGCTCTTCATCAACATCTTCTCCTCTCTCCAATTTTTCCATATATTCCCTGTAGAGCTCCCCGGGGGAAACACCTTTCTTCTTAGCAACCTCCCTAATTGCATCTCTGCTGAGCACCCTCTTCGGTGTGGGCTCACTCAATCGGTATATAAGTCCCGGGAGGCTGTGTTCAGAGGCGAGGGTGTCAACCTTAACGCCGAAAAGTGTAAAACTTTCCCCTGGAGAGACTTCCGCAACGTGAAGTGGGAAAGAGCGGGAGTAGAAAGAGATCTCCTCCATAGCCTGGATCAGTTTCACTGTGCCCGGAGGACCGATAATGTAGAGTTCCTTCTGCCTGCTGTTAAGGGAGAGCGTCTGAAGAAGCCCTGGAATCCCCAGTATATGGTCTCCGTGGAAGTGTGATAGAAAAATAGCGTCCAGCTTCATATAGGAAAAATTGGATTTCATAAGCTGCTTCTGCGTCCCCTCACCACAATCAAGAAGAAACCGTATCTTTCCTATTTCAACAGCTACTGATGACAGGTTTCTATCCCTTGTAGGCAGCGTGCCACCAATTCCTAAAAAAACGAGTTTCACAGGGGGTTAAAGGGCCCCAGGGGATATGACTTTTTTGGACACCTCCCCCCGGGAGGTCCCGAAGGAGACGGCAAAAAAGTATAAATAGAGTTAAAAACTCAGTAATTGTTGCCCTCCGGGTGGTGGTACTGGTTTGCTTCACCCCTCTTTCTTCTGGCGATGGAGAGCTTTCCTTTCCCCCGGGGGGCACCCCATTATAGGCAAAAGAGATGAGCAAACGATGAAGTGAGGGTTATTGTATCTTGAGAAAGTCTTATATTCTCCTACTCCCATTTATAACATGCCCTGCCCCAATTGCTTCCTCATCAACTAACCCTATTGAAGGATTCTCTCTTTCTTCCAGTGGTGGGGCAGGGCACACCTTCGGCAAAAAACCTTAAAATTCTTCAGCAGATATATGTGGGCAAAAAGGAGGTGTAATACCATGGACTGGGGCATGAAAAACAGGTTCAACAAGATAATAAGGCCAAAGGATGGAAGGACTGTTATGCTTGCTGTGGATCACGGATACTTTCTGGGGCCTACCACCGGGCTTGAGAGGTTTGCTGACACTGTTGTCCCTCTTCTTCCCTACGCAGATACGTTAATGTTGACACGGGGGGCGCTGAGAAACTACATCCCCCCCGAGAGTGATGTTCCAATAGTTCTCAGGGTATCTGGGGGAACAAGTATTCTGAACAAAAACCTTCTACACGAGGGGATAATAACCTCCGTGGAGGAGGCGATAAGGCTCAATGCAGTGGGTCTTGCTTTTTCCATACTGGTAGGTGCAGAATTTGAGAGGGACACAATACTAAACTTCACCAAGGTTATTGACGAGGCAGAAAGGTATGGCATTCCTGTCATTGCGGTAACCGCCGTTGGCAGGGATATGGTTAAGGATGCGAAATACCTCAGTCTGGCTACCAGGATGGCTGGTGAATTGGGGGCGAGAATAGTAAAAACGTACTTTTGTGAGAACTTTGAGAGGGTTGTTGAGACCTCGCCCGTGCCTGTGGTAATCGCAGGTGGTAAGAAGATACCGGAGAAGGACGCACTTGAGATGACCTATAACGCCATACAGGCGGGTGCTGCAGGTGTGGACATGGGTAGGAACATATTCCAGTCGGAGAATCCTGTGGCAATGATCAAGGCTGTTAGGGCGGTAGTGCACGAAAATTACACAGCTAAGGAGGCCTACGAACTCTTCTTAGCAGAGAAGAAGGGAGAGGGTAAGAATTGAAGGCAGCCCTTTACTACTCCAACAGCGATGTCAGGATCGTGGAGATGGAGAGGCCAGAGGCGGGAGCAGGGGAGATCGTTGTCAGGATGAGATTGTGCGGAATTTGCGGTAGCGACGTAATGGAATGGTACAGAATAAAGTCCGCTCCTCGGGTTCTGGGGCATGAGATGGTTGGAGAGATCGTTGAGGTTGGCGAAGGCGTTGAAAAATACCATGTGGGCGAGAGGGTTTTTGTCTCCCATCACGTTCCCTGCAACACCTGCCACTGGTGCCTGAAGGGACATCACAGCGTCTGCGACACCCTAAGGTCCACTAACTACTACCCCGGGGGTTTCGCTGAATATATTAAAGTACCCCAAATTAACGTGGATAGGGGGGTTTTCCCCCTCCCAACAGAGCTTACGTGGGATGAGGGGGTGTTCATAGAGCCATTGGGATGTGTGGTCAGAGGCCAGAGGTTTGCTGGCACCTCCCCGGGGGACTCGGTTCTTGTTGTTGGTGCTGGCGTAACTGGCATCTTACACGCAAAACTTGCAAAGGCCCTGGGGGCCTCCGAGGTTATTGCGACAGATGTGAATCCATACAAACTAAAAATGGCAAAGGGAATGGGCGCAGATCACATACTGGACGCCAAGGGCGATGTGGAGGAGGGTGTAAAAAAGATTATAGGCAGGGGTGCTGACGTAGTGATCATAACAGCCCCGGTGAAGGCCGCCTTTCAGGACGGCCTACGAGCTGTGGACAGAGGAGGGACAATACTCTTCTTCGCCCCTCTCAAACCCGATGAAACCCTTCCGCTCAACATCTGGGACCTCTGGAGGAATGAGGTCTCCATCGTCACCTCCTATGCTGCAAGTCCTAAAGATTTAGAGACCGCCATAGAACTCCTGAGAAGCCATAGAGTGAACATAGAAGGCATGATAACCCATCGTTTTCCTCTAACCAGCGCAGGAGAGGCATTCCAGGTGGCAGCCAGGGGTGATAAGTCTCTGAAGGTTGTTGTATATGCTGAGGAGGAATAGAGCCCCTGCCCCTCCCGAATT
Organism: Thermoplasmata archaeon; assembly: GCA_021160765.1. GTDB lineage: Archaea > Thermoplasmatota > Penumbrarchaeia > Penumbrarchaeales > EX4484-36 > EX4484-36. The sequence continues at coordinate 1,715 of JAGHBW010000194.1, read as the reverse complement.
ATCATTGGGAATGAGATAGGATAAAATACAACTACCAATTATCCTGCGTGAAACTTACGTACCTCTTCTGGATGGCGGCCTATTTCGCTGTCCTTCTATATATAACGCATCTGAGCCGTGTTAGGAGAGGAGGGAGGATAGGGTTCTATTTAGCCTCCAGAAAACTCAGCTCATTTCAGGCGGCCAGTACAATAGGCGCCACCACAATAGGTGGGTCAGCCACCGTAGTCACCGCAGCCCTTGTCCTGAATTATGGTGCAAAAGGAATTGTGGCAGATATTGGGGGTGCACTCGGCCTTATTGCTCTGGGGCTATTTCTTGCTGGAAGGGTAAGAAGAAGTAGCGCTCACTCCCTGCCACACCTCATAAGCATGATCTATGGGGAGGAGGTTGGGAGGCTCTCTGCACTCCTTCTTTTTGTCACAGAGGTGGGGTGGGTAGCCCTCCTCTTTAAAGCCACACAGGGAATCTTCATCTCCATTGATTTTTATCCTTTCTGGGCTATCCTCTTCACTGCACTTTTTCTCACCCTTTACACCGCCGTAGGCGGGCAGAGAACTGTCGCCCTGACAGATATCTTTCAGATCTTTCTTCTCCTTGGGGTGTTCCTCTTCATGGTGGGTGCTGCGGTGGTAGACCCGATCCCCCTTCAGTCAACGGAGATTATGCCCCAGGGACTTCTCCTGACGCTCTTCTTTATGATGTTTTTATCCCACATGCTCGGTCCCGACATATATTCAAAGGTGCTATCTACGAGGGATTCTAGGACCGCTGAGAGGGGGAGTATCATAGGAGGTGTCATAAAGCTTCTTGTTGGCGTGATGCTTCTTATTCTTGTCCTCTCCGTTGGGGGTGTTGGAATCAACGATAGTTCCACCACCCTTGAGACCATTGGAATCTATCTTATGCCTGGATTCCTATCCGGACTCCTTTTGGCCACCCTGCTCTCTATTATGATGTCCTCCGCAGATTCCTGTCTTCTCACAGGAGCGACAATAATGGAGTGGGACATCCTCAAGAAGGATCTGAAGGGGTGGCAGCGAACTCTTCTCATCTTTACAATAGGTTTGCTTGCACTATTCCTAGCATGCTCTGCATCCACCATACTTGACGTTCTGATCTTCTCATATGGAATCTTTACCTCCTCTCTTTCAATGCCCCTCCTCCTTGCGCTTCTCTTTCCAAAGGCTGAGTTCAAAAAGGTGGATGGAGCTCTCTCAATGATGAGCGGACTGGTCACATTTGGGGTGCTCTCCCTCCCTCAATTCTCCGGTTTTACAGATGTAAGTCCAGTTCTCCTCTCCCTCCCAATATCTGCAGCGATGCTCATAATTCCACACACCTTTTTTAAGAAAGGTTAATCGCTGTAGTTTCAACCCTTGATCAACGGTAAAGAAGAACTCGCTCTCCCACGGGAACACCCGCATATCTTGACACTGGGGGACATTTAACCGTCAGGAGATAATAGACGCCGCGAAACTCACTCAATCCCTCAAAATTCCCCTGACCCTTTGATATGGTTAGATCGTGTGCCTCTATCCAACCTTTAACCTCCTTTGAATCCCTCTCTGGCCCTGTTCCCTCCTCCCCATTACCAATCCTGAGAAAACTCACCCCCGGGAGGGTGTCAATTCCAGCCTGAATTGCATCATCCATTGTGGCGTCGTTGAGTATTGGGCCGCCTTTCACCACAAATGAGATGCTCTCTATAGGAT
>JAGHBW010000169.1 GCA_021160765.1 Thermoplasmata archaeon | reverse complement strand
GTAGTCAATAGATCATCGTCTGGACAAAAGCCCCCGGGGAGCTACGGGGGGGAGGCAGGCGGTGAGGGGTTGAAGTCTGAAGGGGATGATAATAGTTTTAAGGATAGGGTGAAGGCGGTTGAAGAGGGTGACATCGTTAAACTTCAGGGAAGTCATCTTTACATCCTGAGCAGGTACAGAGGCCTTGTGGTTATTGATGTCTCTGATCCAACATCTCCTTACATAATATCCAGCCTTCGCCTCAGGGGTCACCCGGTGGAGATGTACGTACATGAACCACTAGCCGTTGTGATTTTGAGTGGAAGATACAGCTTTGAGGGGGGTGCAAAAACCCTTGTGGCTGTTCTAAATCTAAAGGATCTTCCCAGGATAAGGATAGTGAAATACATTGAGGTGAAGGGGATAGCTACGGTAAGCCGCCTTGTTGGAGATACCCTCTATTTAGCTACAATAGATGAGATGTACTACGTGACCCCCTATATGGAGGGAGTTGATGTCAGGCTTGGAGGAGAGGCGGTTGACTACCCTGGAGGGAGTGAGAGAACAAGGACCGTCAGGATAACCGCCATAAACCTCGCATCTCCCCTCAGGTTGGGAATTGTAAACAGCGCCACATTCTCCGGGGACAGTGTACAGGTTCACGCCACACCCACAGCGGTATTTGTTGCCGTGGGGAAGATGGAGGAGGGTAGATGGGGTGTGTGGAACACCGATATTATTTATGTGGACATCACCTCCGGGGATGTGAGGGTTAGGGGCAGGATTGCACTGAAGGGAGCGGTCTGGGACAAATACCAGATGGACTACTATGCGGGTTCCTTGCGGGTGGTCACCCATGAAAGGGACAAAGGAACCTCTCACCTCCATCTGATTGATGTTAGAAATCCAAGGGTGCTAAAGGAGATCTCCTCACTGACGATCCCTGACGCCGGAAACCTTATGGCAATGAGGTTTGACGGCAAGAGGGCCTACTTGATACACCTTCCCCACGCTCCGGATCCCCTGCGCGTGGTGGACCTTACGGATCCGACCTCCCCTGAACTCTGCAGTGTTCTTGAGATTCCAGGCTGGGTGGCCCATCTTGAGCCACTTGGAGACTGGATTGTGGCTGTTGGAGTAAACACTGAGGAGGGGTGGAGGGCATCCATATACCTCTTCTACGTAAAAGATCCATACCATCCGGAGTTGAAGGATACGAAGGATGTTGGGGAGTTCTACACGTACTCAGAGGCGGTTTGGGAGCCGAAGGCGGTGACCATGATCAAGGAGAGGTCAATGATCGTGATACCCTACGACTCCTACTCCTGGAAGTGGGGGGGTACACTGCACGGGCTTTTCCTGGTAAAGTATGATCTCACAAACGGAAAGCTCAACGTGGCGGGGGATGTCAATTGCCCTGAGGTAATAAGAAGGAGCAGGGTGAAGGGTGATTATCTTCTCGGAACTTCTGACACCATAATGGTAACCATCAATTTAGAGGGAGCACCGGGCCTTAAGGCGATCCTTCCCTTGGTGGAAAACGTTGTTGGAATTGAGGAGAGCCAGAGTGGGGTGGTTATGCTCTCGTTTAAAGCGGGTTCCGCCTATCTGAAACATATAAACGATGATGGAGTGGTTGGGGAGTTTCTCCTTCGGGAGAACGTAAGCAGATACTACTACCACCAGTTATTTACCGTTGGGAATAAGGTTATGGTAGTCCTAGGCAACTATTACAAAGGGACGACGGAGATCTATCTTCTGAGAAGTGAACCGCTTGAACTGCTTGACTCTGTAGAGCTGGGTGGCGATAGAAGCCTTTTCATAAACAAACCTTTGATGGTGGGGGAGAGGATGCTCATTGTTGCAAGGGGGGGATGGTATGTTGAAGAGAGGGCTACGGAGGAGAGACAAGATGAGGACGAGGAGGTAGCATACGAAGAGGCGGAGAAGCTTCCTGAAGAGAAAAAAGGTTCATACCTTCTTTCATTCCCGGAGGATAAGATAGTGGTTGAAGAGGTGAACTTCACGTGGTATGGCACTGGTAGCCTGTTCACACTTTCAGGTTCCCTTTATGGCTTTGTTCCAGAACGTGGCAGATATGCCTCCTATGAGCTCTACAGAATAGATTTAAGGAACTTCACAGAGGAGAGGCTCGGGGTGGTTGAGGGATGGTATATCACCGCCGATGATACGTACCTTTTCACGGAATACTGGAACGGTGAGGGGGAGACCCTCAATGTTTATTACCTGAACGGGTCAACCTTCCACCTTCATGGCAACATTTCACTTCCTTTCTGGGGTGATGTGAGGTATTCATCTGGAACGATATACGTCGTTTATAACAACTACTATCGTTGGCTGACTCTTGAGGGAAGTGATTATGTGCCAGGCACGATTGTGTGTGCAATGGACATAAAGAGCATGGGGATAAGGAGATGTGTGAGGGTGAATGGTAGTTATTTCTACTCACCGGTTGTAGCGGTGAAGGAGGGGCTACTGCTCTACTATTCTGAGGCAGACACGTGGCTCCTGACCCTTCTTGATGAGGAGAATTTGAATGCCAGATTCACATTACAACTCTCAACATACCCGCAGGGTGTGGTTCTCAAAGGTGGAAAAATATACGTTGGCCAGGGGCTTTACGGCTACATAGTGGGGAGTATTGAGAAATGACAAGTGATTAAGCGGTTCCTGTACCCCTGTAGGATGACGTAGGAAGGGACAAGGAAGCATACAGGTAATGAATTTAAATAGGTAAAAAGAGTTTTATAAAAAGATATGCTAACCTTTTAGCTATGCTTTTCAGAACACATCATCCCAGGATGGACATAATACGTCTGGAGGGGGATTGGAGGGGTGTGAATTTTTGTTGTTTTATGAAGGCACCAAGTAGTGTTATGAATCATGTAATACAGTACAAGTGGTGAGTGTGATGAAGTGTGCTGTTTTGGATATAGTGGTAGTAGTTAGCGTGATGCTTTCTGGAGTGATGGCTTTTTTTGGGGAGGGGAGAGGGTTTGAGAGAGGGATTGATAATGTGGTGGGGCATGCACCCATCAGGATAGACGGTGATTCTGACTTTACGAGTGGGAACGGTGTGACAGGAGGGAATGGGACGGAGGGGAACCCATACGTGATAGCCAACTACACGATAGACGGGAGAGGGGGAAGTTATGGGATTTACATCGGAAACACAAGCAAGTATTTTGTGATAAGGGGTTGTCGTGTGTTTAATGTTACCGGGAGTGGTGGTGAGTATACGGGGGGTGGGGGGATTGTCTTGTACAACGTC
>JAGHBW010000167.1 GCA_021160765.1 Thermoplasmata archaeon | reverse complement strand
TTCTTCCTGTGTCTTTGACAGCCTTGTTACCCACAGTACCACTACACCCGCCAACACTACCGTGATTGCTACCATTAGAATCACGGCGATGACGGGGCTCACACCATCTTTCGCATTTCTTTTCCATTTCATGGTTTCGTCCTCCGGTGCCTTTATAGAGCACCGATTGGTGCAACATTAGTAGCATTATTTAAACGTTATTATATGGATGTGATGAAAACCCCCAATTCCCATAACATTTTTTTGGGATTCTGCGGGGAAAGCTTAAATAGTTCTGCCTCAAAAACCATCTTCTACCTACCCCCCAACCCCTAATCATCTTTCTGGTTCGCTTCCATTTACATTGCTTAGAAGTTGATTAGACAATAATGAGTGCCCGAGCCGGGATTCGAATTGCGATGAAACCTCCTCTAGGAGGGCTGTTTAGGACGGTTTCATCTTACTTCCGCACTTCCTTTTCGTCGCTTGAAAGTCTCAGGAAGTGCGGAAGCCCTTCGGGTTCGAATCCCTTTACGTTGCTTAGAAGTCAATTGAACAATAATGAGTGCCCGAGCCGGGATTCGAACCCGGGTCGAAAACTCCGCAGGCTTTCAGGATATCCAAGCTACCCCACTCGGGCACGTTACTGTTATTTTTTATTCATCCTCTTCCGCCTCCACTTCCTCTGTCCCTTCCTCCTCCTTTAGCGGTGCGGTGTAGGTTATCTGATCAGTGGGATATATGGAAACCACGTTGTTTCCGCGGAGGATTACTGTTCCTAGTATCCGCTCCTCCTCTGTTTTGACCTCTTTGGCATCCTCCAATACCATGTTCATGTATTCGTCATAGCCTTTTAACACACCTTCCAGGATCCTTGAGTCTTTAAGCACTATGGTTATCCGCTTATCCAGAGTCTTTTGAAGTATACTCATAGGCAGTACCACTTTTTCCACCACCGGTAAGTTTTATCCGCTGGGCTATTTGGAGTGCCTATTTTAACCTTTTCCCCCATCGTTTTATTTTAACCCCGCAGTAGGGACAGGTGTCATGAAGTCCAGGGGCTAGTGCCCTTCCACAGGAAGGGCAATGAAACTCTTTACCACAGGAGGGGCAGCGGGTTGCTGTAAAAGGAAGACGGTGGCCGCAAATAGGACACGTAGAGGTCTTTCCACATGTATAACAGGTGTCGGCAAACCGAGAGATCTCAGCGCCGCAGTTAGGGCACTCTATGTTATACTCCTCGTTGCAATGTGGGCATTTGCCACTTCCACCACAATCGGGACAGCGAAAGATTAGCTTTACACGACCTTTCCCACCGCAGGTGGGGCAGATACCAGTATTGCCGCATTTGACACAGAATAACCTGTATTCGCTGAAGTTCCTCTTGTAGTCCTCCCATGGGTCTACGTTGACCTTTTTTATCCTTCTCGCCTTTTTTGGTTTGAACTCCTCCTCCCCCTCAACAGGAACGACCTCACTCACAGATTCAAGGTCAATAATTCCGACCTCTGTTGAATCCAGCTCAACAACCTTCTCGTTCCCAGTGTGTTCTACCACAGGACTTTCACTGAAATCAATCTTCTTCGCATGTTTCAGCCTTCTTTCAAGGTCGTACTCATCATTATCCATTGCTGCTCAACCCTAATAGAACAAATACTTTATAGAGATTTACTTATCCCCCCCTCACCTATGCTGATAGAATCCGACCCTCTGATGATAAAACTGGCCCTTCTTATCTGCCTTCTTATCGCCCTTTATGTCTATTTGGGTGGGATCTTGAGTTTCTATGGATCCCTGGCCGCTCTTGTAATGGGGATGGTAATAATCCTATTCACGGACATCTTCTTTTTCATAGTGTTGCTTCTTTTCCTACTTTTCACTCACCGCGTGACCATTTGGAAGTATGATCTTAAAAAGGAGAGGGGATTTGCGGAGGGAAAAAGTGGGGAGAGGGGTGTTAAAAACGTCCTTTCAAATGGGATAGTGGCCATCATAGTGGCCCTTCTCTATGTGCCGCTCAACAAAGTTTGTCCCGGCTTACCAAACTTTCTTTTCCTCCTTTCAGTGGCCTCTGCTGCTGCAGATTCCTTCGCGTCTGAGATAGGCGTTCTCAGCGACAATGTATACTTAATCACAAGGCCAAGGGAAAGGGTCATGCCGGGGACTGATGGAGGTGTTTCAACACTTGGCCACATATCAGCTTTTATGGGCAGTGTTTTGGTGGTGCTCCCTGGCTTCTTTCTATTATCAGATTATCTGGATATAGAGAAACACGGCCTTCCATTTTCCTATGTTTATCTCATTACTCTTGTTGCCCTAGCCTGGGTCAACAGTCAGATAGACAGTCTATTGGGGGCAACCTTACAGAGAAACGGCATTATTGGCAACAATGGTGTGAACGTTCTCTCCATCTCTTTAACAACTTTGTTGGGTGCCATTATCTACTGCACAATACACATATGACAAATACGTTTATATTTGGTTAAAGCAGAGGGTTGGTGTGTGTAAAATGGCTCTGATGGCGTTTCAAGCGAATGCATCATGTGGAAAGCACAAAAGAGGTGGGCATAATGGTTATTGAGGAAGATGCCAGTATAAAAATGGCTGACGAAAGATATTTATATAGACGAGGTATTAAACCAGTTGCCCGTCTGGGGCATCGTTCCCTATCTTCACGGTGGAGTAGAAATAGATTCTGGAGGAGTAGTATGAGAAATTTGTGGGTGCTCATTTTAGTAGCGCTTCTCAGCGTGCCTATTATCCCGTCGGTGTACGGGGATTTGGATGTAGAGAGAGTGGGGACACACGGAGGTTCAATCCCTGCGCCTTTTGAGCCGTGCATAATTCGGGAGGGGATCGTTAAAGCAAAAGAGCCAACATCTCCCACCGACGATGGGAGGCAGAGCAGCAGGATCGTGGCCATAAATACATCCGTCTTTTTCCAGATAACAAAATGGTCCCTCAATGTGGATTACGGGGAGACGTTCCAGGTGGAGGGAATTCTTTATGAGGATAACAATTCTAACGAGGCAAGGGAGTCGGGGGAGATGCCTGTTGAGGGTGCGTGGATAAAAATCATATGGGATGACGCCTCGCCCTACGTTTATGAAACAGCCATCAAGACACAATACGATGACCCAGATAACAACCAGACAGGAGGTTTCTTCCAGGTTAACCTGACAGCCAACGACACCGTGGTGGGGGTAAAGGAGCTTAGAATAATATTCCCGGGCCAGTGGACCATTAATGGGTTGGACTTTTACAATCTAACTGAATATGACATTGAGCACCTGGCGGGGAAGGCTATTGGTGTGGATGACGATGGGGATGACCGGATTGACGAGGAGGGATATTATGAATCATCCGGCGGCACGGGGGGTTATGGTTATGATGACGATGGGGACGGCCTCATAGATGAGGACCCATTTGCATTCATTGCCAGGCGCCCCTTTGAGAAGAGGCTTTACATAGCCATATGGCATAAAGTGGACTTGGTCGCTTCGGTGGATAGGCAGTATGTGGTGGTTGGGAACAGTTTCAATATAAGCGGGCACATTGAGGACACGTCAGTGCCAGAAACGTTCATGGGTCAGAAGACCTTGAAACTCTTCTTTGATGGCCAGTATTATACCGATATAGTAACTGAAAGCCACGGGGGATCAGATCCAAAAGCATATTTCAAAGCGGAGTTCGTTGTGCCCCTCTCTGTTGAGGCAGGACCTCACACTGTTCTGGTGGATTTCCAGTCCTCCTATAATACGGCAACTAACATGTATTATAGGCCCGGCAACTTTACACTTACTATTTACGTGCAGAGGCCAACCATGATTCTGTTTGACGCTAGCGGCGAGGAGACGTGGGTTTATAGAACATACGAGGTAACAATTAACGGCAGTGTGGTGGACTACTGGAAATATCAGTTAGACCACATAAGAGAGGGGCCAAAATTGAAAATTGGAGAGGTAACGTTTACGGACAAATACCAGATCAGTGGATACTGGGGGGAGAGGGGGATGGGATATTATGAGAACCTCCAAACGAAGTATCTAACGGATCCCAACGGAACATTCTCCTTCACTGTTCTTGTGAAATCGTCCCAGCCTTTGGGTGAGGTACCAGTCACAGTTAGGTTCATGCCGAGACGTCTGGCGGACGGTAGGCAGCCATATTATCTGCCCTCTCAGAATACAACCACTTACGTGGTCCGTGCACATACTAAAATGGAGCTCTCCTTAGAGATGGAGGATACGGAGAACGTTGAAAAGGTGTACATTACCAGACGGCCATATCAGGACCCGCAGGGGAACATCCACCGATGGAACGTTGTCCATGTAAGGGTGCAACTTATGGACGTTGAACTTTCAACCCCAACAGTCCCCAAAGGCGTACCTGGTCAGGAGATTAGGTTTTGGTGGGGGTACAGAACAAATTATGAGAAGTTTATGACCGGCACCACAGACAGCAATGGCGAGGTGGTATTTGACATAAACATAGAACCAACGCATCCGTTGGGTCCCGTTCCAATCCTCGCCACGTTCGTCTCCAACCGTTATGTGAACTATTATGATGGTTGCATGTATTCAGATACCGACGGAGATCCATTTTCGGTAGTTTCTATAACGAGGATCGTGTTGCAATCTGGTACCGGGGTTAAAGGCGAAAAGGTGATGATAACTGGGATGCTTTTGGATGACTCGGGAAGGGGGATACCTGGGAGAAAGATTCAGATATATTGGCAGAAGGGAGAGGTGGATTATACCCAGATATACAAAAACCCCGGGAAGCATTTGGGCAACGTAACCACGGATGGATCGGGCCAGTTCACCTTTGATAGCTGGACGATTCCAGCGGTACAAAAACCGGGGGAGGTTATTGTACTGGCCAAATTTGAAGGGTCTCCGGAGTTCCCGGAGGGTCCAAATGGGCCCAGATTTTATCCAAATGATGCCTATATGCCCTCCTTCTCTGCCCCCACTCCTTTCAATGTGACTGCGAGGACGGTGATAAAGCTGAATCCAATCCCAGGGCACCTTACTAGAGGGAACCCAATTACTGTTTCTGGCAGAATGGTGGAGAGATATCAAAATAGGGTGTTGAACTACGGTGTTCCTAACGCGGAGATCAGGGCGTATATAATCCAGGGGACATCCATGTACGAGTTGGGGAAGACGATCACCTCCTCTGCAGAGGGGGAGACCATGGGAACGTTCACCATAACGGGGAGGGTGCCTATCCAACTTAAGGTGGGTACAGCGGTGATCAAGGTGGTCTTCAGGGGGAATGAGAAGTATCTAAACAGTGAGGCAGTTGTAACCAAAGAGGTGTGGTCTGCAACGGTTGTGGAGATATTGGAGTATCCGCCCGATGAAGACGGTGATGGGCTATTTGACCTTTATCAGGATAGCATAACGCCGGAGAATCCACTTCACATTACTGTGATGGTTACAGAGCGGAACCCCACAGAGATTGGGAAAAAGGGACAGCCCATAGCATATGGAAAGGTCATTCTGACCATCTCTTATGAAACATTGACGAATACCACCGTTGCCCTCACCGACACAACTGGAAGGTTCACGTTTAATTTCACCAGCACCTTCACCGATACGGCACACGGCACGCTCTTTGCGGCAAAAGAGCCCAAGTCCATCATGATAAACGTGACGTTTGCCGGAATGGACTATTATGAGCCTAACAACGCAGTTGTGTACGGGATGTATCATCCACCAAAACCCAAGCCGAAACGAGAGCCCATGGTGGGGCCACTTACGCTTAAACAATTCCTTGTTCTGCTCCTCGTGATTGTTTTAATGGCCATCATAGTCCTGTACGCTGCATACAGGAAATTTGAAAATGAAATCCGTAAGAGGCAGCTTAAGAGGATCTTTAGGAGAAGCAGGGATCGTCTTATCGTTGGAAACAAATACAAAGCGGAGATCTTTAACGTTTACAAAGAGCTCACCCGTTATTTGAAGAGATACGGCTATATGAGGAGAAAGGCGGATACCTACAGGGAGTTTGAGGAGGCCGTTAGAGCTGCCCTTCCAATAGATGCGGAGAGTATGGATCTCTTCTTAGACGTACTGGAGGAGGCCCATTATAGCGACCACGTGATAACGGAGGAGCACAGAAAGAAGGCGATTGATGCGTTTGAGAGGATTTACAAGAGCGTAAGCGCTTTGGATGCGAGCCAGTTCGGAGCTGTTAAGGCTCTTGCAATAGAGGAGGAAGAGGCACCCGAAACGGAGATCATATATAAGGAAGGTGCGGAGGAAGGAGTCCAGTGAGGTAGGTGATTGTTGATGAAATTGGGAAAAAGGTTTCTGGCGATAGTTCTGCTATATATAATGATAGTCATATATGTGGTGTATCCACTCATGGACTACGGAATTGCAAAGGCATCGGGGAAGGAATACGTTTTTAGTTCCAATCTATCCCCCTTTGAAACCAATCTTGGGGACGTAAGTGCATTTTACAGTGACCTCAAGGTAATGGATATGAATGGGGATCATGTGGCTGACTATAAGGTGCGCTCTATTGTCTCCAGTCCGACTATTCTTATGGGGGATCTTGTAGATCCGAAGAAGACGCTTTACCTTGCAATAGGGGTTGAAAGGCCGTACACCCATTCGGAGATCCTGGCCATAGAGGACTTCGTCAGACGCGGTGGTCATGCAATTATAGCAGACGACTTCGGCTATGCCAATGCACTTGCCAGCAGGTTTGGTGTGACCTTTTATGGTGGTCAGTTTTATGATGAGAATTTTGATAAGAACGCAAACTTCACAATAATCACGGCCCACCTCCCATCAGACAGATACGATAAAAGCGGGATTGAGGGGCCGGATGGAATAATGGATGACGATCAAGACGGCGATGGGGTCATTGACGAGGACCCGATTGACGGTGTTGACAACGATCAGGACAATTACGCCCTCACCACTGATGGTATAGATAATGATAACGACGGAAAGATAGATGAGCCAAATGAAGGGATAGATGAGGATCCAACTGACGATGATAATGACGGATATGTTGATGAGGAGATGTTGAATGGGGTGGATGATGACGATGACGGCAGGATAGACGAGGACATAGAGACATTCCAGCTTATCACGTATAAGCCCACTGGACTTTACACACTTCAGCCGGTTTGGGTATATGCCCAGAGTAGCGAGAGGGGCTTTGTTGATATGAACGGTGATGGAAGACTCTCCATGGCCATGTCTAGGAATGAGATGGCTGACAAACCCGCATATCCATCTGATAGGATAAAACTCATTGTAGAGGTGCCCGTTGCAAGAGATGGAAGCGGGGCAGTGGATATAAAAACTGGAAAGTGTGTTTATACTAACCCCGATTTTGAGAAGCCGAAAGGAAAAGTGACGGAGTACAAACTATCCGAGCTTGACGAATTGGGTTCTATTGTCTTTATAAGTGACCCGTCAATCTTCGCTAATGAACTGTACACCCTGAACCACATCACATTTGATGTGTCCTACCCCGAAGACTACAAGGGGGACGGGGTTGACAATGACGGAGATGGGTTGATTGATGAGGATAGGGAGATTGCATTTGAGCCCTCTCAGCCTAGCGTTGAGGATAAAAAGGATCCTGACAATCTTGCCAATAATGCCCCGGACTACTGGAGTGATAATAGGCCAGACCTCTTTGGTAGGCGTAAGGGAGATCCAATATATGATTATGATAATTGGAGGTTCCTTTTAACATTGATCTACCATCTTCTCACCCCTGAAAAGGAGGGTGAGACCCTAACAGTCCTTGTAGACGAGAGCAGACACTTTGTTTCCTCCCCAATGCTTAAACCGGTCTATTCAACACTGGGAAAGACAGCGTTCGCCACTTCAGACCCCTATGTGGCGGGTTCTGTTGTGGGATTCCTGACGTTGGTCTTCGTAGGCATAGCACTTGCATTGCGAGAGAAGGAAAGTTGGATACACAAGTTTGACATATCAGTCCTGCATCCGCGGAGAAATCTTCCCAGGGATTCCAAGGTGCAGACTATGCGGTTAAGACTGGCACTACAGGAGAAAATACGACTTGTGAAGGGACTCTCTCCAGAAGAGTTCGCCAGTTTAAACAAATCAGTAATTCTTTCAGCCATCAGAGATCCCGAGCTTCAGGAGCTTCTGAGGGAGGAGAACAAGGTCTACTCTCCAGAGGACATGGAGCGCCTGATGGAAAAGATTAAAAAGATTCAGCCATTATGAGGGAGGTGTAGGATCCTGCTGGAGGAGGTAGATTTCCCCTCTGCGTGGATAAAGGTTAAATGAGGTTATGGAGAAGGTGATGAGAAATGAGCCCGGAAGTGAATCGTGCAGCAACTGTGCCACCCGGCAAACCGCCGGTCCAGGGAACTGCTGGTGCCCCACCGGCTGCTCCAAGACCCGCAGCCCCAGGAGCAGCCCCGCCTGCAGCACCCCCTGCTGCTCCAAAGCCAGCAGCTCCGCCTAGGAGGAGGACATCGGACCCACAACTGCTCAGGGAAATAAAAGCGGTTTCAGCCACGTGCAATGCGCTCATAAAGGAGGTGGAGAAGGCCATTATAGGGAAGAGGAACGTCTTGGAACATGTTATCCTGGCGATCCTGGCAGATGGGCACATCCTCTTTGAGGATTTCCCTGGAACGGCCAAGTCCCTGATGGTCATGACCTTTGCAAGAGCGCTTGGATGCAAATATCGTAGAATACAGTTCACCCCAGATCTACTGCCAACGGATATCACGGGGACGTATATCTACGATGAGAAGGACAATGAGTTCAAATTCAGACCTGGTCCGATTTTTGCGAACATAATCCTTGCGGATGAGATAAACCGTGCTCCACCCAAGACCCAGGCTGCTATGCTTGAGGCGATGCAGGAGAGACAGGTGTCCATTGAGGGTGTAACACACAAACTGCCGAAGCCATTCTTGGTGATGGCGACGCAGAACCCCATTGAGCAGGAGGGAACCTATCCTCTGCCTGAGGCTCAGGTGGATCGTTTTATGCAGAAGATGTCCATGGGATATCCCAGCAGGAAGGACGAGGTGGAGATTCTCCGCAGGAGGATGCTGAGACAGAAGGACGACGTGGACGTGAATGTGATCACAGACCCAGAGAAGATCATAAGAATGCAGAAGGTTGTGGAGAAGGTAAAAGCTGATCCCAACCTGCTGACGTACATGGTGGAGATCGTGTACAGGACAAGAGAGGACCCGAGGGTGGTTGTAGGGGCGTCCCCCAGAGGTTCTCTCGCCCTGTTCAAGCTCTCCAGAGCTAGGGCAGTTCTTCAGGGCAGAGACTACATCACCCCTGACGATGTAAAAGCCATTGCAATGCCAGCCTTGGCACACAGGATTATCCTGAAGCCCGAGCCGAGGATCAGGGGTGTTATGCCGCAGGACATAATAAACAAGATTCTGTCTGAAGTGCCTGTGCCGGCTATATGATATCTATACTCTCTCTTTGGGGCATCTTTTTTTGCCCCTAATTAAAATCATAAGGGAATCCGTGTGGTGCCCATAACGTTTGAAGTGTGGTGTGGTACATGTGGACTAAAAAAGCGGTACTGGTGGTGAGCTTAGCGATACTCTCCATACTGCTAGGCTTAGCCCTAAGAAACCCCCTTTTACTATCCATGTCAGCGGCCCTCTTGGCTTATGTGTCCATCTCAGTATTTGCTAACACTGCTGCGCGCTTGGCTGCTGAGAGAAAGCTCTCTCATGAAAAAATCTTTGAAGACGGGACTGCTAAGGCTGAACTACTTATTGTAAATAGAGGGGGAAAGACGGGTTTCCTGGAAGTAAGAGACAAATTACCACGGCAGGTTCAGATTAAGGAGGGTACAAATTATACATATCTTAATCTCAATCCAAAGGGAGGCGCCACACGTCTTAAATACACGATGAAGTTCCCCTTGAAGGGCCTATATCAGATAGGACCAATAACCCTCAGGACACAGGACCCCTTTAACCTCTTTTATAGAGAGTCAGAGGTCCCCGAGATCTCCGAAATTACAGTGTTCCCACAGGTAAGGGACGTGAAAGAGCTGTATATCAAATCAAAGCAGCCCAAGATATACCCTGGTGAAATGAAAGTGAAAATGCCCGGACCTGGAACAGACTTCTTTGCTATCAGGGATTACATACCGGGGGATCCGTTCAGGGACATAAACTGGAAGGCGTATGCTTCAACGGGCAAACTTTTGGTGAATGAACGAGAGCGGTTGAGCGTCTCTGACGTAACTATAGTCTTTGATTCCCGGGAAGTCTCTGGGATAGGCATGGACTCTGACAACGCTAATCTTTACGGGGCAAGGGCTGCGGCAACCCTTGCTAATTTCTTCTTGAAGAGGAGGGATTCAGTCCAATTGGTTGTATACTCGGATAAGGTTCGCACTGTGAAGAAAGGTACCGGACAGAAGCAGCTCTTTGAGATCCTCACCGCCCTTGCAAGCGCCGAACCCAAAGGTGACCTTCCTCTAGGTGGGATAGTGGAGGTTGTATTGCCTTATATGCCTCGGCACTCTCCGGTTATTGTTATCTCCAATCTGGAGGAGGATGACACTCTAAGCAAGGCAGTCTCCACGATGAAGGTCCTGGAGTTTGATGTCACCATAATCTCTCCCAACTCTATTGAATTTGAGATAATGGCAAAGCAGAAGAAGGGCATCAAGGTTGACCCCGTTGCCTATAATATTCTGCGACTGGAGCGGGACATACTCATCCAGGAGCTTATGGGCTATGGTGTTAGAGTTGTTGACTGGAAACCCGCGATACCTCTTACGCAGGTGTTGTTGGAGGCTAGAAACTATTAAAGTGGGGTGAAAAGAGAATGGCAGAGTACGATTTCCTTGAGGAGAAGGTCCCTCTGAAGATTGGAATCAGATACCCTGAAACAACAATGTTGAAGGTGCTCGGTTTCCTCATGGGCCTGGTTCTTATGGTTGTTACACTCCTCATTACTGGCTTCTCCCTTACAGGCTTTCTCCTTCTTTTGATAGGTATAATTTTAGCACTATTTGGGCAGCTATTAACACCATACACCATCTTCCCAAGTGAGAAACTCCCCAAATTAAACGCACTTTTTCTTCTTATAGGTACTGGGCTGGTGGTTGCCGGGATAGCCATCCTGGGGGCCAATAACGCAGAGCTCTCTGATCCATCCCAGTTGTCTTTCGGTCAATATCTATTGTTGACGGTACTGGGAATAACCTTTGTTCTATTCATAGAGTACAATCATGCATCTCTTAGGTTTGACGATGTACTGGATAGTGCAACCAGGCATTCCCAGGAGGTATTTGATGTTGGGCCGGTGCTCAAAAACTACTATAAAGCTGGCTCAACCCTTATGGTATTTATCGCAGGTGCCACCCTTCTACTTCTTGTCTTCAACTCCATATTAAGGTGGGCAGCGCTTTCAGCGAATCCTCAGTTCGGACACAGTGTGGTTTTACATTCCGTTTATGTTATGGCGATAACCCTGGCAATAGTTTTTGTTCCGCTTGGGATATTCCTCCTCTATTATTTTGAATATATGGAAGAGAAGCTGAAGAAGGAAGAGGAAGAGAAAAGGGCAAAGGAGACTGCAGCGATCTACACCTGAAAATTGTCTTATACTTTCAGCCTTTCTGGTCTATGAGGGCCAATGTACTTCACAGGGAACATAAAAAGGAGACCACTAAGGACCTTCACCATTATTTTAACAGTAGCTCTTGCTATATCTATAAACATATCGTTGTCATCCCTCTCCACGGGTCTTTCTATATCAGCCCGGGGGATGATAGAGGATATCGGTATGGACCTTCTTGTTCTGCCTAAGGGGACGTCCCCTCTTCTTGCAGAGATGACCACTATGGATTGGGGGCGGAGGATTGCGGAGGGAATAGAGAATGTTGAGCACGTTATTGCTGTATCCCCAAGATACTTAAACTATCTCTTTGTTAAAACCCCGGGGGGAAATTATACAGAGATTCCTGTATATGGAGTAATACCGGAGAGGGAGGAGAACTTCACTCAGTTTTCTCTTGAGAGGGGGGTCTTTTTTAAGAACAAGGGTGATGCAGGTCTTGATGCAGGTGAGGTGCTGTTAAGCAGAACACTTATGGAAAAATTGGAGGTGAATCTAGGAGGGGTGGTATCCTTTAGCATACCACTTTTTGAAGGACGCTGGATCAACCATACCTTCACCGTATCTGGAGTTTTCACGGATGTCCTTCACAGGGATTCAAAGGAGGCCATAATTCATCTGGGCGCCCTTCAAAACATCAGTGGTGTTCAGAGGGAGGACACCATAAGCGAAATACTTGTAAAGCTTGATTCAGAGGGAGCTAGGGATGATGTGAAGAGGTATATTGAGGAGGAGTTTGAGTACAGGGGCACCGTCACAGTTTACACGATGGAGGATGTTTATGAGGATGTGTACAGGTTTATAGAGATCATAGACAACTTCTCTCTCATAATATATGTCCTCACAACCTCAATATCTCTTGTTATATTTTCCACCATATTTTTGATAAATCTTCTGGAGAGGAGGGAGGAGATTGGTGTTTTAAACGTTCTTGGGATACCGCGCACCCAGATCTCTTTATATATTTTAGGGGAGGGGATGGTGTATGCAATTTTCGGTTTCCTGACAGCAGTAATGTTCTCCTGGGTGTTCATGAGGCTGTTCTCTGAGGTTGTGCAGAGGTATTTCTGGGATCTCCCGCATGGGTTCGTTCTTTTCTCCTCCTCTTTACCATCTCTCCTAACTTTCCTGTTATTGTGCTTGGCTATTGCTTTTTTCTCCACACTCCCGGGGCTTGTGTATCTTCTTAAGAAATCGCCGGTAGAGCTTATCAGGGGGGAGGCGGTGTGAGGATAATGTGGATATTTTTGAGGGGCCATAGGGTCTATCCGACCCTTCTTGCAGTGGCCTTATCCTCGGTACTGGTTATCTCAATGTTTTCTGTGAGTGAAGCCCTGAAGAGGAGTGTTGAAGAGAGGTATTCTGAGAGTGAGGAGGACGTTCTTATAACAACAAGACACCTTCACAACGGGATTGTTGGAGCGCATAAGATATCTCAGGAGTTGGAACGGGAGGAGAACATATCCATCGCCACCCCAGTTGCCATATCAATTGCCACAGCGCACATAAGTGGAGATTCAATACCGTTGATTGGTGTTGGAGTTATCCCCGGGGGGATTGAGAGATTTATGGACAATAAGAAGACCCTCTATCTCTCCGGTCAGAGGCTGGTTATTGAAGACTCCTTTAGCGTGAAAGGGGACCCACATTACAAGGGAAATTACACGGGAGAGTGGACTGGAGAGATCCTTCTGGATAGGGTTCTAAAGGAGAAGTACGGGTTGGAGAGGGGGAGTACGGTATCCATCGGTGGTCCGGGGGGTAGCAGAAACTTTACTGTTACTGGTTTCTTCTCCACTAGCCTGACAGGCGGGGGGGTGGTTAGTTACTATGTTAAGGGCGCATTTCTTATGCATCTGAGCGAGCTCCAGGATATTATGGATCTTGCAAGGGATAAGAAAGGTAATGTGGTTGATAGATGCTGGGGGATACTTGTTAAGGTCAATGAAGGTATAGCTTCAAACCCAACACTTTTCAAAAAGTACGTTGAAGAGCTTAAGATGAGATATCCCTTCTACAAGGTGTTAACCCCTGAGGAGAGGTTTGAGAGGGTTGATGAGCAGTACAGTATGGTCCGGGTATTTTCTTTCTCCATTTCTTTTATCTCTGCATCTTCTGGGATACTTTTTCTTCTGGGGATAATGTACATCAATATTCAACAGTTAGGCCAGCACCTTCGGATTCTAAAGGCAATAGGCGTATCCAACATTGACATTTTCCTGGAGGTCTATTTTTCCTCCTTGGCTATCTTGACGGCCTCCTTCCTTCTCTCTATTCCCATCTCCTATTTTGTGGTGGGCTACATAAACGATTATTTTGTCTCAAGCACGGGAATAGAGGTACTTTACGCAGTCTTGAATTCAGTGGTTGTTTTGAAGTCCTTTGCGTTCTTTGTCGGTTTTGGATCTGCACTGAGCATTCTTCCGGCGGTAAAGGCGATGAGGACGAGACTGGCAGGTGTGAGAGACCCCCTTAAGAGGTGGTAAATTGAAGATAGAACTTAGGAATGTCTGGAAGGAGTACCAGATGGGAGATGTTACTATCACAGCCCTTAAAAACGTGTCAGTGACCTTCAACCCCGGGGAGCTTGTCTCCATTACTGGTCCATCGGGGAGTGGAAAGACCACAATGCTGAACATGATTGGATGTGTGGACAAGCCAACCCGGGGGAGGATTCTGTTGGACGGCAGGGATGTGACAAACATTCCTCTTGACCGCTTGGCACACCTAAGACTTAAGAGGTTTGGGTTTGTTTTTCAGAGGTTCTACTTACTTCCAACTTTAACGGCACTTCAGAACGTCATGTTCCCCATTCTGAAAGCGGGTACCCCAAGGGGTGATGCTAAAAGGAGGGCCGAGGAGCTTCTTGAGAGCGTTGGGATGGGGGACAGAAAGAACCATTTACCACACCAGCTCTCGGGTGGTGAACAGCAGAGGGTGGCGATAGCTCGGGCTTTGGCTAACAACCCAGATGTCATATTGGCAGATGAGCCAACGGGGGAATTGGACAGCGAATCAGGAAGGAAGGTTATTGACCTTCTCATCTCCCTCAACAAAAAAATGGGTAAGAGTGTGATTATAGTTACTCATCAAGAGGAGATTTCCAATAGGTGCAGGAGAAGGATCAGGCTTAAGGACGGCAGGATATTGTAAGCGTGAGAGAAAGATTAAATAGTCATCTGGAGTTTAGAGCGGATAAGTTTGGTGGTACCATGAACGGAGACACTACTGGGCTGAATGAGAACCCGGGGGGCGCTCAAGGGAAGGGTGCTGCTCTCTTCTTTCTCGTGGTCTTCATAGCGTACGCCGTATGGATGGTCTTTCTGAAGGTTTCCACATCTTCAATAGTGGAGAAGGCTCTTGACCTTATGGAATATAGGTACTGGGAATACACAGGATACGCTCTTTTCCTCCTTTTCCTTTTTAGTGCTCTTCTCTCGCGCAGGGCTGCTGGGGCTCCTGCTACAGTCCAGGCGGGTGGAGTTAGTGTTGACGTGGTACCAACACCCACGCCATCAGAGGGCATTACCCCCGTTGAGAGGCTGGCGATACCGGCTAAAATGGCAGGAGAGGTTAAGGAGGAGAAGAGCAAATCTGAGGTGGAGAAGGCCATTTTGGAATATCCGCCTAAGGTCGGTCCCGGCATCTATGGAGACACATACATTCCAATCACCGAAGAGAAAATGCTGAAACTCCGGGTTAGGATAGTTGAGCCGGAATATCTGGGTGCTGGGGGGGATTAAGTTTAAGTATGAAAGGTTCTTATTCGCCCAAGTCCTTATCTTAAGCGAGGGACTCCCATGGCAAGGATGCACATAAGACGTAGGGGGCGGTCCCAATCAAAACGCCCGCCCAGGAAGGAGAAACCTCAATGGGTCACCCTGGAGGAGAAGGAAATAGTGGAAACCATTTTGAACCTCTACAAACAGGGTTATTCTCCTGCCAGGATTGGTCTTGTTCTGAGAGATGCTTATGGGATACCCTCTGTGAAATATGTTCTTGGCAAGTCAATGTACACAATTTTGAGGGAAAACGGCGTGGAGATTGAATATCCGGAGGACCTCCTTGCCCTGATGAGAAAGGCGGTCAACCTGGCGAACCATCTGAAAGAGAACCCCAAGGACCTTCACAACAGGAGAAGGCTTCAGCTGACTGAGGCCAAGATAAGGAGGCTTGTCCGATACTATATACGAAAGGGATATCTCCCAGAGGGCTGGAAGTACTCGTTGAAAGAGGCGAAGCTTATTGTCGGCTGATGCGGGATATTGATTTATATCCCTTCTCTCTTTTTACTTCAAAAAGATAACAGTGTTGAGCATGAGCGCAAAATCTTCTCTGGAGGACCTTGACCTCCCCGGGGAGCTTATAAACTCACTGAAGAAGGCTGCAGAGCTTCTCAGAGGCTATCCTGGAACTGTTAGGGTTTTGACCCATTACGATGGTGACGGGCTGGCATCTGCGGGCATAATTGGAAGGGCCTTTGTAAGGGAGGGAATAAGTTTTCATCTCTCTGCCTCTAAGAGTGCAACCCCACCAATTGAATCTGTGCTCAATGAGACGTCTTCCCAATTCCTCCTCCTGGCGGATCTCGGCACTGCCCTTGTGGGGGAGCTTGAGGAGAGGTGGAGGGAGGGTTTGAAGGTAGTGATCTTGGACCACCATGACTCTGGAGGGAGGAATAAACCCGTGGTAGAGGAGGGGTTTATTGAGGTGAATCCACGCTTCTGGGGTGTAGATGGTACAAAAGAGGTTAGCGGCGCCACACTCTCGTTTCTCCTGGCTCTGGCTTTGAGAGAGGAGAACATGGATCTAGGAGTATTTGGTTTGGCTGGGGCTTCTGCGGACAAACAACTTCAACCTGAGGCCAGGGGAATAAACAAAAAGGTGGCCGAGCTTCTTCAGGAGAGGGGGTATTTAAGAAAAGAGTTTGGGGTGAGGTTCCCGGGGGAGACTCTTGAGAGAGCGTTGTATCTCTCCGTTGAGCCCTATTTGGCCGGCCTTTCTGGGAGGAGCCCCGCTGTGAGACGCTTTTTGAAGAACCTGGGAATAAAGCCGGAATGGGGATTTGAAGACCTTCCGGAGGACAGAAAGGTTGTTCTTCACTCTGCTTTATATCTTTACCTTTTGAAACAGGGTGTTAGACATGAGATAGCTAGACTCATTTTCCGTGAAATATATTGGACCGACATAAAGGGCAGGAGTGTGGACGTTGAGGATATAGGATACGAGATAAACGCTGCTGGAAGGAGCGGTGATTACCCATCCGGGATTGGTTATGTCATGGGGGATGAGGAGAGCATGAAGAGGTGCAGGGGCTTGAGGCGGGAGTACCGTGAAGAGGTCCTGCGCAGAATGTTGCTTCTGGAGGAGAAGGGCGCTAAGGTTCTGCAGAACATCCAATATATAGAGGTTGACGACGACGCTTATGCCGGTGCGCTTGCGGGGCTGGGTATGCAGTATCTCTTTGACCCTGAGAAACCCACTCTGGCCGTCACGGATGCGGGGGAGGAGGTGAGGATTTCTGCTAGAGGCACCTGGTATCTTGTGGGGAGGGGATTGGATCTCGCTGTGGCAATGAGGAGAGCTGCGGAGGATGTTGGGGGGAGGGGTGGAGGTCATAACATTGCTGCTGGGGCAACAATCCCCAAGGAAAGGTTGACGGACTTTCTGAAGAGAATAGATGAGGTTGTTGGGAAGCAGATAAATGGATGAGTGAGGCGAGACAATGGACGATGGTGGTGAAGATGCAAAAAGGGGGGAGTTTTTCTGCAAATGGAGTGTGGTGGTTGAGGGAGATGAAAAGCTTCTTGAGGCCCTTCATCTTTCCACCCTCCCCGACAACGAGAAATTTGTTGAAGCTGAGATTCAGGAGGGAGCCCTGAGGGCAACCTCCCCACCCATGCCCCTCCTATCATCATTAAACGCGCTGGAGGACTATCTAGCCCACCTAAAACTGGCGTTTAAGGTATGGAGGGGGTTAATGTAATCAGTAACGCCTGCTTCTCTCCTTCTTTTATTACCTCCCCGCCAGGACGCGTGTGGAGAAGACAACCTGTTGCTCGGGGAGGTATACTAGGTTCACAAGGTATCTTGATCCTTCGGTTATGTTTATTGGACTGGGGAAGAACCGGACCTCTCCCACCTCCTGTCTCCCACCGGCAGTTGTATTCACCTTCTCTCCCTCAACGTACAGTCTGTAGGTTCCCCATACAATTGTGGGACCAGAGAGATGGCTCACCTCCACTGTCTGATTTGCGGAGTGCAGCTGGACCTCTATGAAAACTGGCTTCAAATTCTGAGGCGCATTTGACTGGGTCTTGACGAAGTAGTATGCCAACACTCCGGAGAGAGTGATAACAATGAGGACCATGAGAACGTTTGCCACAACAGGGCTTACACCCATAATCTTCCTTCTGATCTCCATCACCCCCAATTGAATTCTCCTTTTATACTCTGCATTAGATTAAAGAGTGATACTGCATAAAAAACTTTTGTAGATTCTGGAATGGAAATTTGCGGAAGTTGTTCTTCAGAAGTCGCCCAACCTTTTAACTGCCCAGTTTCTTCCCCTCTCCTTAACTGCGATCTCCCTTGCAGTCTTTATATCAGATACAAACAGGGGTCTTTTCTTTATTCTGTCCCTCATGACCCCCGCAGGATGAAATGTGACAATTGTATGGAAATCTTCAACGTCGTAGACCCTGCCTCTGACTTCCCCTACTCCCCCTTCAGGCAGGTTCCAGACCTTTCTTAAAGAGGTAAGTGCCACATTCCCCATTATGACCACAACAGAGGGTCTTATAACATCAATCTGCTCCAAGAGGAAGCCTCTGCACGCCTTTATCTCATCGGCCTTGGGGTTTCTGTTTCCAGGCGGCCTGCACTTTATAACTGAGGTGATGAATACCGAACCTCGGGGCACCCCCGCCTCCCTTAGCATATCCGTTAAGAACCTCCCAGCCATACCAACGAAGGGCCTACCAGTCTCATCTTCTTCTCTCCCAGGGGCCTCCCCAATTAGGAGTATGGGGGCATCTGCTGGCCCCTCCCCGGGAACAGTATTCTTTCTCTCTTTGTAGAGGGGACACGCCCTGCAGAGGGCGATTCTCTTTTTGATCTCATTGAGCCTCTCAACCTTCTCGTTCAACCCTCAATCCTCCTTATTGACTCTTCCGCTCTCCTTCTCTCCTCTTCGTCCATTGAGAAACGTGCAAATTTTCTGAGGAGAGGTAACGCTTCCTCTCTCTTTCTGTCCCCCAGGATGTTCAAGAGGTAAAGCCTTGAGCCTCTGTCCAGCTGAAACATCTTCTCTGTGAGTGCCGGTAGAAGTACCCCATCGGGAACGTTGAGGAGAAACTCATACACCCCTTCACTTCTGTTCCCACTTTTAAGCTCTGAGAGCACCTCTTCAAGGAGTGTGTGTCCCAGCGGGGTGGATGAGAGTGTTTTAAAAAGCCTTCTTCTTCTCTCACCCCTCCAGGCAGATCGGGCTTCCTCAAATGGCGGAAGGAGGGTGGGGTGAAAATTCTTTTTAATGAAGCTAAGGAACTCATCGCTTCCCAAGAGAAGATCGGCGGTCTCTTCATCCGACTTGAGAAGGAAGAGAAAGGCACTTTTTAGATCCTTTATCATCCATCCCTTCACGCGATAAGCCTCTCCCGCCCTCTTCTCATAGGCCCTTTTCCATAACTCTTCATCCCTGTCCTCAGACACCCCCAGCTCAAACTCATCAATGGTGGGCATCTCTCCGTCTCCCCTGATTCCAAGACCTCTAGCCCCCTCAATCTCCTTTAAGGTGAAGGCTGGTAGTAGGGATAGAACGGGTGGAATTTGAAATTGTGGCGAAAGGTTTGGTAAATTCTCTGAGGCTTTTTTGAGGAGCCATTCAGTATTCTTCAAACCTTTAAGAATTACGTGAGTTCTCTTCTTTTTTATGAT
This sequence comes from Thermoplasmata archaeon, assembly GCA_021160765.1. Classification (GTDB taxonomy): domain Archaea; phylum Thermoplasmatota; class Penumbrarchaeia; order Penumbrarchaeales; family EX4484-36; genus EX4484-36. The sequence continues at coordinate 886 of JAGHBW010000167.1, read as the reverse complement.
CCTCCCTTCGTTCACCTCAACCTTCACGGTGTTCAGCGGCTCCGCCCCATGAAGTTCCTCAGCCACCTTCCCAAGAAGGATAGTTAGGTCCACACCATCCCTTCTCCATAGGCCTTCTCTGAACTTTCTCCTCCCCTCTCCTTTAAGCACCCCGGGGTTCTTTTTCATGTATCTCATGTACCTTAAATACTCCTCAACAGCCCTCCTTATCCCTTCACTCACCCCTCACCACCTCCATACGGAATCTCTCTCTTTAAAGGTGGGAGTAGTGGGTGAATGCTGACCTCTATGGTGGCCTCTTCCGAAGGGACACCTTTTAAGATCTCAAGGTGTAATGGAACCCTTTTCTCACCTTTAACCTCAATCACGTCACTCTTTAGTATCCCTTCACTGTAGGAAACAGGGGGTTTGAGAACCACCACGTGGGAGGGTGTTCTAAAGGAGAGAAATAGATTGATGCTCCTCACCCCGTCTCCTTTAAGGAGGATCTCTCCCCTCACCTTATCATCCTCCTTAAACTCCCCATCCACCCCTTTAAGCTCCACCTTCAGCTCTCTCAGAGCCATAAGAGCCTCTCTGATGGGTCTGTTCTCTCTGTTCAATCTTAGGATCTCCCTGCTACTCCCCACAATGTGCGCCAAGCGCCTCAGAACCATCTCGGAGCTCTGTACGCATCCTTTTATGAGTTTTCTCTCCTCTGTTTTGAGACCCGGATATTCCTCGTATAACCCCCTCTCCCAGAGGAAGAGCATTTTTAAAGAGAAGATGGAAGCCAATATTTCGGAGGAGACCGCCTCAGCGATAGCATCCACATTCGCTCCCTTCTTAAGAAGGGAGAGAGCATTGGCAAGAGAGCCCTCAATGCAGTTAAGCCATCCCCCAGCCC
>JAGHBW010000183.1 GCA_021160765.1 Thermoplasmata archaeon | reverse complement strand
CCCCTCACACCACACGCCCACCCCTATAGAAAGAAGAGCCCCCAATCCCAGATATATGTAGATTAGGGGTGATATGAATAAATAGGAAGAGGGGGGGATGAAAAAGCCACTGTCCTCAAGGGTCCTGAGAAGTGGACCAGAGATTATGAGCGGTGTGAGAGATAAATAAAAACTCTGGTCCACCTTTATTCCAAATCTAACAAGGAGACGGTGAATTATAAGAAGAGACAGAAAGAGAACGTAGGCGTATACTGCAGTATTAATTACGTTATATCCAGGCTTCACGCCAGCCCCGGGAACACCCGCATCAGCCAGCACCGGTCCCCAGAGGTATTTAACAACAAACCCATCCCAGAACAGATGTGGTAAGAGGAAGCATCCCACAACAATGAAAAAAAGGAGAAGGAGAGAGGTGTAGATTAATGCCTTAAACGTCCACTGAGAGACCAATACCTCCTCCTCATTTACCATCATATCCATAGACTTACCATCCATCAATCAACAACCCAGGTCTCAAGGCCGGTGTCTGTAAATACAAACTTAACAACCTCCGCACCCATCTTCTGAAGTGCTCTCTCCACATCATATTTTTTCTCAACATCAGAGAAGAAGAACATGTACCCCCCTCCCCCCGCACCAGATATCTTTCCACCTAAGGCGCCTGCCTCCTTTGCCCTCCTGTAAATCTCCTCAATCTTTTCATTGGTGATTCCTTTAGCCATCTTTTTCTTCCACTCCCAGCTCTCATCCAGATATTGCCCAAATTTTCCCAGTCGGCCGGTTAGAAGAGCGTTTTTCATTTTAATCGCTAGATCCTTCAGATGGTGCATAGCCTGAAGAGCTTCCTCAACGTTCTTCTCCACATTTGATATCTGCCTGGAGAGAATCTGTGATGATTCATGACTTCCACCCACATAAGCGAGGACCAGGCTGAAATTCAATTCATTTATTATGTCCCTCCTTAAGCGGAGGGGATTCACTATGGTGCCCTCCTTACCAAACTCCATAAAATTGAAACCGCCGAAAGCTGCTGCATACTGATCCTGTCTTCCCCCCTTCACCCCCACGTCCTCCCTCTCCACCTTGTATGCCAGTTCTGCTATCTCGTAGGGTGTTAATGGGAGGTTAAGCCATCTCTGAAAGGCTCCTATTAGAGCAACACATATTGCTGAGGAGGAGCCAAGACCAGAGCCGGGAGGTGCATCATTTTGTATTGATATCTCCACACCTGAGGGAAGACCGTAGGATTCCCTGATGGACTTCACCACACCCTTTATTATGTCCAATTGACCATCGTATGCAAGGGCGGAATCCACGTGATAATGGACTGTGGTGTCGTAATCTATGCTTCTTATTGTTATCTCCTCGCTCTCCACAGGTTTTAGACTCACCGTGGCGAAGCGATCAATAGTAGAATTTATAACTGCTCCACCGTAGAGATCGCAGTAGGGCGAGACATCAGTTCCACCACCACCAAAACTTATTCTCAAAGGCACCCTAGAGCGTATTATCACACCAACACCTCCTGCGCAACTTTTGAACATATATCCCAGAGGGGATAAAAAAACCTTCTATCCGTAGCGAATTTTAGCCAGTAAAACAGAAGCCGCAAGAATCAGCGTTACTGCGTTTGCCGCCATTATTGGAAGATCCTCCCTCAGGAACCCGTAAATCAGCCAAAGTGCCACTCCTGTAGTGAATATCACGTACATCCCAGCAGATATATCACCCGTGCTTTTTGTTTTGAAGCACTTTATAGCCTGTGGAAGGAAGGAGAGAGTGGTCAAGGCGCCAGCGATATAGCCGACAAACTCTAACGGATACATAATCGGTTTATCCTAAGGACAGGATATAAGTTTGTTCTTAAGAAGTGTTAAATATCACAAGCAGATTGATGGGAAAAGCCTCAGGTGAGCTGATGAAGAACCACTACAGCTACCTTTATACCATGAGCCCAAAAGAGATAAGGAGAATGCAGGAGAAGAAGTTGAGAAATTTCATACGTTATCAACTGTACCCATACTCCCCCTACTACCGAAGACTTTTTGATGAGAAGAAGATTGACCCCTATTCCATACGAACCTACGAGGATCTGCAGAAAATCCCCCTTACAAAAAAAGAGGACATTCTTCCCACCGAAGAAGACCCAGAAAGATACAAAAAGTTCATTCTTCAGCCCACTGAAGCCGACATAAAAAAGTACACTCCAAAGGGAAAACTTCTGAAGCTGGCTGTGAGGGGTTTTGTAGGCGAGGATATTAAGTCCTCCATCCACGAGGAATACAATCCAGTGCTTTTAATAGCAACCTCTGGAACCACTGGAAACAACGTTCCATTTTTCTATACAAGATATGACATTGAGCTTTTTTCGGCGTCTTATCGCGCATTAGCTGAGATGGTTGGTGTTAGACAGGGGTGGAAGGCGTTGAACCTCTTTCCATTTGCACCTCATCTCGCCTTTTTCTTCGCAATGATTGCTCACCTTACAGGTGAGTGGTTCATGTTCCACACCGGTGGTGGTACGGTCACATCAACAAAGAAGGCCCTGGAAACCATGGAAAGAATAAAACCAGAGGTACTTATTGGCATTCCATCCTACATATATCATTTTGTAAGGGTAGGAACGGAGATGGGGGTGGACTTCTCAAATGTAAAGATAATCTTAACTGCTGGGGAAAAGTTCCCCCTAGGCTCTCAGTACAGGGTGGCGGAGATGCTTGAGAGTAGAGGTGCAACGAATGTCAGGATAATGGACATATACGGCACAACAGAGATGAGAACCGCCTATCCTACATGCACCTCTCATTCAATGGAATATCACACATTCCCGGACCTACATATTGTTGAGTTGGTGGATCCCGAAACGGGGGAGCAGGTGGGGGAGGGAGAAAGGGGTGCCCTAGCCATAACAAATATAGATGGTAGGGGGACCTCCGTTCTTAGATTCCTTATTGGCGACATTTTTGAGGGTGGCCTCACCTTTGAAACATGTCCAGTATGTGGTTCCTCTGCGCCAAGGCTCATTGGACCCATCGGAAGAATAAGGGATTACGATGGAAACCTGAATCTGACAAATGTCAAGGGAACACTCATTAACCTGAAT
>JAGHBW010000182.1 GCA_021160765.1 Thermoplasmata archaeon | reverse complement strand
TGCTGGACCTCCTTCGGGTATATCTTAGCGATTGGGGTAATAGATAACCCTTAAAAATAGGTTTCTTCACCTACCCCCCTTCTCCCTCCTCCCATGGTCGTACCCCGGCAGCAAGGCGAAAGGTCGTTAATACCTCCGCCACGACAGTCCAAACCGTCAGAAGATCAGGGGAGATTGAGATGCTCTCATCAGCCAGATCATAAACGTTGCTGATGTAGTCCCCGTGGGGGAAACCACCTATAGTCAACACTAGATCTTTAACCTCCCCATCCTTCTCAGCAAACTCCCTTAGGTATTCGTAAAGATCAACACGTTTCCCCACAGGACTCAAAACAACCTTTTTTACACCCCTACCACGAGAGCGGGAGAGGCTTTCCGCCCTTTTTAGAATCTCGCCATAGGGAACTCCCCTCTCAAGTATGAAGAGAGGGTTTGTCTTTGTGGGCACCCAGCCGACCCTAAAAAGCTCTTCCACGAGGCCGACGAAACGATTGTAGTTCTTCGGCGGCCTCACCTCTGGATTTACCCATATAAGGTTGTCCCCCCGGGTGTGAATCCACACCTGCAACTTCCCTTTTTTATTTAATATGGAGTCCTGGGTAAGGAGAAGAAACGTGTGGACTATGTCTGGTCTGCCCCTTCTCTTTTTATCCTCCCCTTTCAGCGCTGAGTGATGATACGTGGCATCTAAGAGCATCTCCCGGGGCTTCTTGGACCTCTTCCTGCTGTGTCTCAGAACCGCCGGGTGTGTCCAGATCTCCTGGGGAATCAATTCCAGTTCGCTATCTGCCAGTATGATCTGAAGCATGGTTTTAGAAAAAGAGGAGGGATATAATACCCTTCCCCTTCATATGGAGAGTAGATCCACAAAGAGAATCCCAATGACTGCGGAGTTGTTCCCCCTTGCAGCGATAAAAACTGTTATCTTTTCCCCCATCCACACCCTATCGGTAAACACTGTAATAACAATGTCTTTCGTCTCCCCGGGGTGAAGAACTACCGTGTTATTTTCAATATCTATTGTGGTGTTAGGAGCGGACACGTTTATCTCTGCTGTGACGTCCCATCTAACGACATTGGAAATTGTTAAGTTGAACCTCACACCAGTCCCAGGGAAAACCTTAAACTCCCTCTGTGAGGTGTTCATACGGATGGGGGAGATCAGAAGGTGCAACTCTTCCACACCCATAAGGCCTCCATCTTTGTCTGACACGTTTATTCTAATATAACAATAGGTCCCAAAAAGGTCCTCTGCAGGAACCTCAATGTGAACCTTTACAGCTTTCTCCTCTCCTCTATCAAGACTCATCTCTCCATTATCAGCAATTAAAGTGATGTTTACCCCACTTAGGTTGAGTTTGTAGCCCGTGGCCCATACTTCCTCACCACTCCCATTGCGTAGATGAGCGCTCATGTCTAAACGAAGATTCAGAACTTCATTTCCATCATTGCGAAGGAGAATTGGTATTTCTTCTATCTCCCCCGGGAGAAGATAAGTCACGTTGTTCTCCGTCTCTATTTCCAAGGATTTCACAGGAGGTTCTATGTGTACAAAAGAAATGGGTGCTGGATGGAAGGAGAGGACAAACAGGGCCAAGGCCGTAAGAGCCACTAATCTCTGTCTCTTTTTAAGCGGGGATATGTCGTCCAGAGGTGGGGGATGTATCAATCCAAAAAAGAAAATAAAGAATATGAAGAGAGTGTATGAATAGAAATGCGTTACAAACGATAGGATAAATAGGATGGCAATGAATCCCATAGATATGTATTTTGCACTTTCGCCAAAAATGCCCCTCACGATGTGCCCACCATCAAGCTGCCCAATCGGGAGGAGATTTAAAGCTGTCACAAATACCCCAATCCATCCTGCAATGGCTGTGGGATGAAGAGCAGTATTTGACTTTAAAGGAATTGCGTATAGGAACATGTGGAATATTATTGGAAAGTTTATGAGGATATGGTCGCCTGCCAGCTCTTCAGGACTCAATGTTCTCGTTGACAGTTTAAGGCCGATAAGTATTACTGGAAGAGCTACTAGAAAGCCGGCTATAGGGCCAGCTGCTCCTATCTCAACCAGCGCCCTGCGGTTGGGCATGTTCTCTCTCATTGAAATAAGTGCACCGAATGTTCCAAAAGGGGCGATGAAAGGGGGGATTGGTATAAAGAAGGGGAGTGAGGCGTCCACATTGTATTTCCTAGAAGTAATATAGTGACCCATCTCGTGAGTGCCAAGGATAGCCATGAGAGGGAGACCAAAGGTGATTCCACCCCATAGAAATGATGATGGATGCTTTATGAAGTGAAAGATCCCCACTTCCACCCCCATATACCCATCCCACAATATCGCCCCTGCCCAAAATGTCGTAAATATCGTAAGTCCCAGCAGGATTATATTAACTTTTACGGAGAACCTGGGCCGCTCTGGATATGGGAAGATGGCAATTATCCACTCACCCTCTCTGTTCACTATCCTAGGAAAGTATCTTTTCCCCTTCAATCTTAGTCTGAGCTCTTCAAAGGCCTCCGGGTGTTCTTTTTTGTCCAGAATAACGGTAAAGTAATATCCCTTCTCATCAAAGGAGCTCTCCAATACAGTATAATATTTCCCAACAACCTTTTTCAGTTCTTTTGCTGTCTCTACCATCTCCGGAGATGGATCAGGGATTAGTGGATACGGCTTCATTCCAAACTCCTCTCTGACTCCTCAAGAATCCCTTTTATGATTTCTCTCGCTTCAAGATAGCTACTGCTTAAAGGCCGCTTTATATATTTGAAGTGGATCGGTAAAGAGTGGAGTTCCATAATCCTAGCGAAGATCCTCTCCTCCAAGGAATTCTTTTTAAGTATAACATACCAATCCTTGTGGTCCAGCAACCTTTCCACGAGATACCTACCCACAACCTCTGCCGTCAAATCCAAGACCTCTTTAAAGGCGTTCTGATCCCAAGGAAGGCTCCTCCTTCTAACCTGATAGGAGTACAATCCCGAGAACTCAACGTTGGGTGTTCTAGGGATATAATCTTCCGGTATGAGTCCGAGCATAGGGGATAAGATGTAAAGATACACCTTCTCCCTCGCCTTCAGATTCTTCAAAGCAATGTATATGTTCTTCAGGGATTTATCTGGAGTGCTCTCATCCAGTGGTTTATAATTAGAATCAGGTACTATCAAACCAATGTGCTTTCTAGGGGGCTTCTCAGGACCCTGTGAACACAATCTAATGAACTCCTGTACAGTCTCATCGTTTTTTAAAGCGTAAAGGACGTCACCGGGCGTTAGGTATATCCTGTCTGGGTCAAACTGCGGGAACCTCTCAAGTATGGAGCGCTTTATGAGATTAATCTCCGCCCTTTGGGCCTCCTCCGGGAGTGCTTCCTTTTGGCCAAACATCATTGGAAGTAAAAATTCACTCCTATTATTAAGTTGTGGGAAAAAAGGTGTAGAGATATGGACCTACGCAAATAGGCTCTCAAATGACCCAAAGAGAAAAATACACCTATTTCAATATTCACTGCAGATAAGATGGCCCAGCGTGAGTGGAGCATAGAGTTAAAAAAGGGAGCTATACAACTCTGCATAATGTCTCTTCTCAAAAGGGGAAGAAAGTACGGTTTCCAGATCATAAAGGAAATGAGAGATCTGAGCGATGGTTATTTTGACATCAAAGAGGGGACTTTATACCCCGCACTCCATAGACTTGAGAAGAGGGGCCTCGTTGTCAGTGAATGGGTAATAGAGGGGTCCTCCCCCCCAAGAAGATACTACAAATTAACAGCAAAGGGGGAGGAGACCCTAATTAATTCCCTCAAAGAATGGAGGAGGATGGTAAAAGCAACTGACAAGGTTATAGGGGGTGGGGGTAAATGATGGAGAAAGATTTCCTCCTCAAATTGAGGTTTCACACCCTTCCCCTTCCCAGAAGGATACGCAAAGAGGTCCTGAGAGAGATAGATTCCCATTTGAAAGAAGCAAGAGCCTCCGCTGGGGAGGTGGGAGTAGATAGAACCATTAGACGCTTTGGAGACCCTTCACGTCTTGCTTTGAACTACATCCGTATTTGGGGAGTGTCAATATCCTTCCTTCTCTTCCTTTCACTTGTGGGCTTCGTGTTAGGTGCCTTCTCCTCACCGGTCAAAATCTCCTATCTTGGATACTCCCCCCACCATCCATTTCCAATAATCCTGTATGCGTTGTTAATTATTCTGTTAATTTGGGTGGGCTATCGTTATGGCCTAACCCCCGGAGTTGTATTGGGGCTTATGGCCTCAATTGGATATTCCTTTAATGTGATTTTAAGTTACAATGTTTATGGAGAATGGACCATAATAACTAACGCCACCATATTGACCCTTGCGATAAACGCTATTCTTTTACCTTTAACAGGAGCCATTGTTGGGCATATCTCCGAGAGGATTTGGGAACTATCAATGGAAGATAGGGGGTGATATGATACCATTGGATCTTCCTGACGTGAAGGAATCTGTTAAGATTGCGGTTGACTTTCTCAAGGAAATCCTGGAAGAGTCGGGTGCTGATGGATTTGTAGTGGGGTTATCCGGGGGGCTAGACTCCTCCGTTGTAGCCCTCCTACTTGAAAAAGGAGACATACCCTTTGCTGGCGTTTTTCTCCCTGAGGGTGAACCCTCCGTGGAGGATCAGAAATCCCTTAAGGCCCTGGAGAGCCGTATCGGTAGGAGTGTAAGACAGTACAACATTGAGGAACCCAAAAATGCAATAATGAGGAGGGTAGCACCAGATAAATTTGGGACAATGGTTGAGGGGAACCTCTCTGCAAGAATGAGGATGTGCTACCTCTATACAATAGCAAACTCTGAAAATCTTTTAGTGGCTGGAACGTCAAATAAAAGTGAGATTCTGATAGGCTATTTCACCAAATGGGGTGACGGGGCAGCCGATATATACCCAATCGGAGACCTTTTCAAGACTCAGGTTTACCGCTTAGCGAAACAACTTGATGTACCTGAGGAGATAATTAAAAGGCCTCCTACAGCGGGTCTACTACCAGGACAGACAGATGAGAAGGAGATTGGAATGTCTTATGAGGTTCTGGACAGAATATTGTATGGCCTTATATTGGGATATGATCCCCACAGAATTTCCGAGGAGGTTGGAGTTCCTGATGAGAAGGTTTTCCGCATAATGGAGATGATAAGGCGGAGTAGGCATAAAAGAATGGGACTGCTCATTCCGAAGATGGGACCAGAGACAATTGGTTTAGATTTCCATGAGAGGTGGTAAGATAGAGGTCATAAGGTGTTTTCCCCTCTCACTGAAACCTGCCCTTTCATATAAATGGCTGATAAAGGGCGAGACACGCTCTCCCGAAGAGAGAGAGCAAAGGGTGTACCTAACCGACATTGGAGCTGCAATTTTGGAATGCATTCGCAGAAATGGGGGTTGGATAAAGCTTAATGAAGGGATAGGATATCTCCCCAAGAAAATGACATTTCAATGTGGAAAACTCAAAGGGATTGTGATCTATACAAGGCTAGGCCCTAGTTCATATCATACAGCAATAGATGTCTACCTTGATGGAAAGAGATCCGACATTGAATCCTTCCGACAGATGTTTTTACGATTTCTCGGAAGGGATCCTACGGTATCTCCCTTCTTTGCATATTATCCTCAACCGTCCTCTCCAACACCCCCCACACCTTTCACTACAACAGACAAGACACCAAGAAAGGATTAATTAGCGATTGAAAAACAGATGCCCTACTTAAATTCCATGAACCCCTATCCATAAAAAGGAGTGCGTGTGGATGAAAACCCTCAGAAAAGACGGTGCTAATGAAGAATGTTCTGAGCAAGTTAAGATATTATTATACATCTATCGCAAGACTCTCAATCATTTCGGAGACCCCATGTGGTGGCCTGGTGAGGGCGCCTGGGAGATCGCAGTTGGAGCAATCCTCACCCAAAATACATCCTGGACAAATGTTGAAAAGGCAATTTCTAGAATGAAAAGTTTAGGTATCTTCACCCCGGAGGAGATCATGCGCTCCGACGAGGGGTCAATAGCGCATGCCATCCGCCCATCAGGGTATTACAATCAAAAAGCGAAGAAATTGAGGTTCCTGGCGGCATGGGTTCTACGGGAGTTTGACGGGGACCTGAAAAAAGCGAGGGAGAGGGATCTAAAAAGCCTACAAAAGGAGATTCTCAATCTTTGGGGGGTTGGCCAGGAGACCGCAGACTCTATACTTTTATATGCACTGGACCTGCCGGTTTTTGTTGTTGACCGATATACCATTAGGATCCTTACACGCTTTGGCCTACCCCTGTCCCCCAATTACGAGAAGGCTGTCTCAGAGGTCAAAAATCTTGTGGAGGGGTGGAATAAAAACGTTCAGTTTCTGAATAGGCTCCATGCGTTATTTGTATTAACAGGGAAGGAATACTGCAAGGCTAGACCCTTCTGCGACCGTTGCCCTCTTAGGGAGAAGTGCCACACCGCCAAGAGTCTACTTGAAGAAGGTTTTTGAAGTAGTACACGGTTTGAGGGGCACCTTCAGTAATACGGGGTGAAAAGTTTTATTTAGACACTGAGGATACTCTACAACACAAAGGTGAACTTCATGCCAATCAAAGCGTTTAATATTAGGTCCGTAGAGGGAAGAAGGGTCGGAGATAGGCCCCCAAGGAACATCCAGATATCACACGACATAAACGTCTCTTTTCCCACACTTACTGAAGAGGGACTGAAGGCAGAATTTAGAGTGGTAATAACATATACTGGCCTTGGAACCATCTCCTTTACTGGAGACATTCTAGTTACTGGGAAGGATGAGGATGTAAAAAGACTTCATGAGGAATGGAAGGAAAAGGGAAATCCACCACCAACACCCCTTACCCAGGAACTATACAATGGGGTTTTGGGGGGCATTATTCCACACGCCTTTTATCTGGCAAAGGAACTCAAATTACCTCCGCCAATACCCCTTCCAACAGTAAATGTGGTACCAAAGAAGAAAGGTAAGGGGAGAAGGCAAGAGGGCATTGAAGTGGTGTGATGAATGAATGTCCTAATAACGGGCTTTGAAAAGTTCTCCACGTTCAAAGTGAACCCGTCTGAAATGATTGCAAGACGTTTGGACGGAAAGACGATTGGGAAATCAGACATTAAGGGAGTTGTTCTCCCTGTCATATATGAAGATGCACTGGAGAGGTTAAGTCTGCTTTTGTCAGAGATGCGGTGGGATCTGGTGCTCTCTCTAGGTCTCAACCCAAACATTGGGTGGATCGCACTTGAAAGATATGCCCATAACATAAAAGAGTCTGAAGTCCCGGATGAGAGAGGCGTTATAGCGAGCGGTGAAGAAGTGGTGTCCGGCGGGGAGACCGTTCTTATCTCCAACCTTCCATTGGAAAGAATAAGGGATAGATTGAGGGAGGAGGGCATACCAGCAAGGATCTCCTACAGCGCCGGGGCATACCTCTGCAATTCGGTCTTTTATTATGTACTATATAAGATATTAAAATATGGGGGCAGAGGGGGTTTTATACACATCCCTCTTAACACCGAATACGTTGCCAGAGAGGTTAAATACTACGGGAAATGTCACATGCCCATAGACACTCTTCAGAAAGCGGTGGAAATCGCTATAGAAACCACACTCCAGGAGGGGGAGGAAAGAAGTGTCTGAGAGGACCAAGAAGCGTGATAAAAGAATAAAATATTTTGATGAGATTATAATCTGCGACTTTTGTCAGAATCCCCATTGTCCTTGGAAAGAGTATACCATTTCTAATCCCCCAAGACACTGTCCAGAAGAGAGAATAATCTATCTCTCCGATCCGGGAGAGGATGTGAGGAATCCTTCCGCAAGGGAGCGTGTGGCGGAGAAGGTCGGCGTTTACAATCACAAGAAGGGGGCGTGGGTCCTCTCCGCCCCCCAGGCTCTTTCGCTCCTCCCCGACGAGCTATTTAAAATCATAAAGAAGTTAAACTCATTCTCCCATCTCAACGATCTACACCTCTCCGAAGAGATTGAGTACAGGGATAGAATGGCTTTTCAAACGTTCGGTGAGGATTATTGACTCCTTCACTCCGCTGCCATAATCCAAATTGTGTTTCCATATTGCTATTCACCCTCATCAAGGAGGGTGAGGACTTTTTCCGCACTAAATGTATAATCTGACAACTCTTGGGGCTTTAAAACACCCCACTCCGTAATGAAGCCATTAATGTGTTCTGAGGGGGTCAAATCAAAGGCGGGGTTTAATATGCTCACCCCAGGGTACTCCTCTGGGGGCGCTACCTCCTCCTCTGGCCTCATTTCAATTATTAGTTCATCCTTAGAAAAGCCCTCAGGTGCCATTTTTAAAAGAGACGCGGCGCTGTAGAAGGGAACAGCGTGTTCCCTAGATATCAACGCCACCTGGGAGGTGCCTATCTTGTTTACAAGGTCCCCGTTGGGGAAT
>JAGHBW010000090.1 GCA_021160765.1 Thermoplasmata archaeon | reverse complement strand
TCCCTCCGTGGGCGGTACGTATTCGTAGTACCGGATGTGGACAGTCATCTCCCGCTCCTCGGTGAAGTTTATGAGCCCCCTCCAGACGCAGTATCCGGACCGGTTTCCGCCGTACACAACGGGGTCCTGCGGGGTTATCTCAAGGATGTATCCGGCGGCGAAGGAGATGTTGTGGAAGGAGAACCTGCCATCCTCCCCCAGGACCGCCGAGGCCACCTCCTGGTGGGTGGAGTTATAGAGGGTCACCGAGGCTCCGGATGCGTTCTGGCCGTCCAGGGGCCCTCCCTGGTAGAGGACCCATCCGCTTAAGGTCCCCTTTGTGGGTGGGGGTGTGGTGGCGTTCACAATGACCCCTTCTGATTCTATCCCGGCGTCGTCCACAGCCACAACCTTGAACCAGTATTCCCTCTCTGCCTCCAGGTTCTCTATCAAGAAATCCCCGGCGTGTGTGGAGTTAAGGATAAGGGTCCAGTTCCCGGTCTCGTTTGAGTATATCCTGTACTCCACAACGTCCGTTGAGTTTGAGGGGTCAAAAGATATCTGAACGGTGTTCTCGTCCACGGGGGTGGCAGTGACGTTCTGAGGGGGGCTTGGGGCCTCAAAGTCGGGCAGAAGGACGTATATGGGTGAGGTCTCGCTTGTATCCACACTGGATAGGACCACCTCCCTCTCCACATCCCCCTCGCCGTACCATACTCTGATGTCGTTTTGTGGAAATATTGAGGTGTTTGTGCCGTCAAAGAGCCTCTTTACAAGGTAGAGGAGGAACCTTCCGTTACCGTCGGATTTACTGTCCGTTCCTCCGTAATGCTCGGTTGAGTACAGCTCTTCCCCATCCACGGTGAGGAGCAGGTCCGCCCCCTCTATCGCTGTGGTGTTGCTCTCGTCCATTACGAAGACGAACCTCTGGAGCTCCAGAGAAAGCCTTGCCCCTGAGTAGACGGAGAAATAGTGGTCAGGGAGGTCAATTCCTATAAGCTTCACCTCGCCGCTGAAGAGCTCAACGAGGTAGTTCTTAACGATTCCCGCCAGGCCGGAGAACGTGGCGTTCCAGCACCCGCTACCGCGAATGAAGGTTGAGTTCTTCCCCGTGATGTTCAGATAAAGCCACCCGAGATTGATATCGCCGGAGCCGTAGATCGCAATCCCTGCTCCGGAATCCCCGTAGGCGTTGAATGTCATCAGCCCGCCGGTGATCCTCCGGGAGTCCGAAATGACGATTGCCGTTGGACCGGAGGTGATGGTGCCCACCAGAAGCACATCCGCGGAGTTAAAAATTCCCAGTGCACTATTCAGATTCCCGCATTCAACCCTTATTATTGAGACGTTGTCAGAACGGGAGACGTAAAAGGCATAGGAGCTCAGGCTCAAACTGACGGTGACACCGGTCACTGTTATGTTTGTGGAGCGGGAAATGGCAAAGGATGGGTTCGTGGAAAAGCCCGCGGCTATTATAACGTCCTCGTAGCTTGAGCTGTTTCCCTCAATGGTGAGGTCACTTTTCTCGTCAATGTACACCCAACCGTAGCTGCCGGGGTTCACCACTATGGTGGTGTGCGGCCCCGCATCGTCCACCGCATCTTGTATGGATGTGTAGGTGGAGCCCCCGTCGTCGTCAACGTAGAGAACGGTCTCGCCGGATGCCCGTGTATAGTTCTGGGGAGGTGCTCCCACTGCGGGGAATGGAATGGGGGAGAAAATCAGAAACAAAGCACAGATTATATACAGGTTAAACCACTTCATATAAAAAACCCCTGACAAAGTTGTAAATAGTGGGGTAGAGAAGTTACTTTATTTAAACTTTTCACACAATGCCGCCCCAGGAGGTCTTTAGAAGAAAAGGACCGATTCCGTTTGGTTATATATGTCTTTCCAGAGGAACATTCTTAACCTGCCAACGTTGTCCACCACTCTCCACTTTTCGGAGATCATTCCACCTCTTCTTCCCCCCGGGAGAAGAAACACCGTTTTCCTCTCAATCCGTTCTGACAGGTACTCAATTACATCATCTGGAACGTGGAAATCTAGCTCCTCTCCCATCAGCTCAAGGACGTATCCCGTTCTCTGGTACAGAGGTGATGAGGGGAAGTGCCTCAGATAGGTGAGGAACTCGTCCCAATCAACTCTCCTGGCGGTGTAAAGTGCCCTGGTTATCGCACTGTAGTCGCCGCAGTACTGGGGCTTCAGGAAGCAGTCAAAGAGGGTTTTTGGGATGGTGGAGGTGTAGAGGCCGTTTATGAGGGTCATGCCTGTTGCCCTTCTTCTTAAGGGGACCGCTTTCACGGTGTATCTACCTAGATTTACCACCACAGATGTGTCAACAGTGGCGACATAAATCCTGTTGATCCTCTCGTCCAGTAGTTTGTGAAGTTTAAGTGCGGTGGAGAAGGCGATGTATCCATCAAAGATCTCAAGGGCTGCTCTGAGGGGTTTCTCTCGGGCGACTCCTTTAACAACGTAGAGGCCGTTCTTCACTCTCAAAAGGAGCCCCTTGCTAGAGAGGGTGTGGAGGGTGTTGTAAACGGTCCTGATGCTGTACTCCGGAACCCTTTCAGCAACCTCCCCGGGGGTTGCTACAAGCTTTCCTTTAAGGGACTGAAGAACCCTTTTCTCCGTCTCGCTTAACCTTATTTCACTATCCACAGTTATTCAGACAGGGTGCATTCAAATAAAGGTTTCTGCCCCGCCTTCTGAGGCGGGGCTTTTTTTATTTTCTTCACTCCATCCCCCCACCCCCCGGGTTAAAAATAATAAACCACCTGCTCCATATACCGTTGGGGGAAGAAGTGGGGGGACCCCGGGGGTGTTTCTAGATGTCGCAGGATTCCTTAAAAGGTCGCCTTCTGTTTATAGAAGAGTGGGCCAAGAAGAAGAAATATAAGGATGGCTCCAAGGTTTTCATGGGGCTGGTGGTGATGGTCATGGGCGTGATTCTGATCGCCATGGCCCTGTGGATCCTGGCAACTGAGGGGGTGTCTTCCGCCTCCAGTCTGTCGTTTTTGATTATTATAGGGTTTGTAGTTATCGGGATGGGTTTTGCCCTATTCTCTTCGGAGGTTAAGAGGGTTCCCTTCAAGATATACGAGAACGGTTTTACCCTGCCCAACGTGGATTTGAGAAAGGGAATGAGGAGGGAGGGGGTATTCATTCCGTGGTCCAGGCTTCACAAGGCTACGCTGGAGACCGTCTCCCTTTATGGGGTTGGTTTGAAGAAAATAAAGCTTGTCTACGATGGTAATGAGAGCATTGTACTGGATGATATTGAGGACCCCTTCAGGGTGATCAAGCTACTGAAAAGGCTTGTCCCTGAAAAGCTTGACAGCACATTTAAGGTCTACGTTGGAAGCAAAAAGGAGAGGGCGGTTGTAATGAGCCCAGTGCCGCTAAAGCCCTCTCTACACAGGGTATATATGCCCTATTTTATGGGGATATTCATGCTTGTTATGATCGGTTCTGTACTGGACGTTAAGATGATGTTCTCCGTTATCGGAGTTATAATTATTGCGGTGTTCTCTGGAACGGCATTTATCATGCTCTATATGGCATACACCTTGGAGGAAAGTGAGTTCAGGGACCTAATAAGATACAGGGCCAGTGCGACGAAGAGAGGTATAGAGATCCCAACAACCTTCGTCAGCAGGCATTTAAAGAGGGTGAGGGAGTACATACCATACGATGAGGTGAAGGTCGTCAGAATGAAGCTACATCCCCTCTTCCTCTCACATGAGGCAGAGTTTGAGACGATGGCAGGTGAGAGGTATCTTGTTCCCTTCTCCGTTTACATGAAGGTTTCAAAAATGAAAAATTTCCGGCTTAGGGGATACGACTATGTGAACACCTCTCTCGGTAAATCCAGGGGTCCTGTTGTTACCTCAACCCCCTGGCGCACACTCCTTTTCTTTCTCTTTCCATACGCCTTCCTTTTTCTGGGACCACTTCTCTCCCTGGGCAACTACCTTAACTATGTTGAGGTGCTTCAGAAGGTATGTCTTGCTGTCGTTTTTCTGCTCCTTCTACCTCTCCTTCTGTTCGCATACTGGGTGATGGGTAGAAGAAACTCGTTAGCAAATGATATGTTCGTACATGACGGTGTGATAGTTCTGCCCAAGGCCCCGGAGAAGTTCCGCTCCATATCAGAGGCGGAGCTCCTGAACGCCGAGGTCAAAAAGGACCTGATAGGGTACTACCTGGAGCTCCGCACAGCAAAGGGCACAATAAAATTACCACAATCTGCGGCAGAGAAGCTTATAGCAGCGGGAATAGAGGTTAAGAATGCAGATTACGTAGTATCTTTCCCCAAGGAAGGTACGGGGAAGGCCGACCTCAAAGAGGAAGGTAAAGTTTCCAAACGGAGGGAGAAGAGGGATATTAGAGAGCATCTGGACCCAGGAGCTCCTTCTCCTTGAGGAGGATCAGAAAACCCTTAACATGAAAAGGAAGAGGTCGTTTAAGTGGGGCGTTATTCTATCCGCAGTAGGGCTTCTCATGGTGCTCCTTCCCGCACTCGCCTATATTTACGTTACATTCAAGATGGGCTTCATAATCTTCTATCTGGTGATGGTGATCATCATAGGGGGGACCTTCTTACTTTTTGGGGTACTCCTTCTCAGAATGGCTTCTAGAATCACCCCAATAAGGATCTACGAAAACGGTATGGAGTTTCCAATGGGGATGGTGGGAAAGAGGACACTGTTCGTTCCATATGGGCGCATTCTGGGATATGCGGAAAGCACCCTGCCCATGT
>JAGHBW010000074.1 GCA_021160765.1 Thermoplasmata archaeon | reverse complement strand
CTGGCTCGTCCAGAGAGCTCGTGGAGCGTTTGCTCCTCGGGGGTTCAAATCCCCCCCTCTGCGCTTGTACACTAGCATGGTTCGGAGAATTCGCACCCTTTTTCTTCACATCTGGCTTCATTCTTTCCCCTCCTTTTCATTTATAAAGGCGAAGACCTTGGCGGATGGATTTGCACCCCCCTCTGCGTATTTCTGTCAGGGAGTTCATCCAGGGGTGGTGGGGGGTCTCTATTCCGATTCTTCCTTCTCCCCCTCCTCCATCTCTTTAAGTTCTTCATCCCCTTCCTTAACAATGCTTAAAAACTCCGGGGGTACAAAATCTGTTGTGTATATGGTAGTGGCTGCGTGATAGATCACAACACCGCTTTCCACTGCTTTCTTCGCCGCAACCCTGATGATTATTGGGTTCTCAATCTTTACACTCCCTGCCTCATACGCGTTTTTGTACGTCTTGCTCAGATGCACCATGGCCCTGTCGGTGGGTGTGATTCCTCTTTCAAGGAGAAGCTCTGCCTCCTCTTCAGATGTGGGGTAATAAAGATTCTCCGGGACATCTCCTGTTGGCAGCTCCATATCCTTCAATTTTATGGAATGGCCGTAGGTTGCTCTGATGGCGTTTCCCTCAATCTGGTATCTGCCCTTGGGGTCTGTCTCTGCCAGGGCGATTATGTGGTTTGGCCTGAGCCACCGGAACCTTCTCGGATTGTTCCTCCGTATGGCCTGTGCCAGACGGGAGATGTCTATGAAACCTTGTTCGTCCATCCTCAAGCCAAACCTCTCCGGGAAGTGTCTCAGTATCCCCATAAGCACCCTTCCCAGCGAGTCCATCTCATCCTGGGACATCAGAAATTTTCCCTCGTCTCCACATATTGGACAAGCCTCTCCCCTGAAGTACCCGTGCTGCTGACACATTCTCAACATAGTATCATTCCTCTTTTTTAGAATTGTAGAGTCATTCCTCTTTCAATCTTCTAATTCTCTCCGTGAGGGCGGGTAGCACCTCCCTCAAGTCCCCCACTATACCGTAGTGGGCAATGGAGAATATTGGAGCGTCAGGATCAGTGTTTATTGCTATAATCACCTTTGAGTTTTCCATACCTGCCCGGTGCTGTATGGAGCCCGAAATCCCGCAGGCTATGTAAAGTTTTGGTGAGACGGTCTTGCCTGTCTGTCCCACCTGTCTCTCCTGAGGGATCCATCCCTTCTCCACCGCAACCCTTGACCCGGCCACAACGCCGCCAAGTTCTCTGGCTAGATCCTCCAGAAGTTTGAAGTTCTCCTTCCTCCCAACCCCTCTTCCACCACTTACAATGACATCTGCCTCCTCCAGAGGCACACCCTCATCAACCTCTTTTACAACTGCTAATATCTTCTGGAAAAGGTCCTTCTCCGTCAATTCAATTTTAAGCCTCTCCACCACCCCTCTCCTTCCAGTAACCTTCTCTCCAAGAGGCATGACCCCGGGTCTGACAGATGCCATCTGGGGGCGGTGGTTTGGTGTGAATATTGTTGCCATGATGTTTCCGCCGAAGGCAGGGCGTGTCTGGAGAAGATAACCCTTCTCCTTATCTATTGAGAGCCCTGTGCAATCTGCTGTTATTCCTGTCTTGAGCCTCTGGGCAACTCGGGGTGCGAGGTCTCTTCCGAACAGTGTGGCTCCGTAGAGAACCACGGAGGGGAGGTATCTTCTTACAGCCTCAACAACTGCTTTCGTGTATGCACCTGTATTGTAATATTTGAACTCTTCCCCCTCCACCAATATCACCCTGTCCGCTCCGTACTCAAAGAGTTCATCGGAGAACCTCTCAACGTCAACCCCGGGGAGAAGAACCATGAGTTCATCGCCTAAGTCATCAGCCAGTTCCCTCCCTTTTGACGTCAGCTCCAGGGTTACCTTCTGTAGCCTACCGTCCCTGACCTCCCCCACAACCATGACGCCGTGGTACTTCTCAATGGGTATCTCTTCCATAGCTATCACACAAGATTTAGATTTGAGAGGATTTTGATGAGCTGCTCCACCTGTTCCTCCACGTCCCCATCTATCATAACCCCCCGGGGTTTGATCTCTGGGGCGAAGATCTTTTTAACTCTTGTAGGTGAACCCTTAAGACCAATTCTCTCCTGTTCAGCCCCAACATCATCTGCTGTGAGGACGGGGTACTCCTCCGCTGTCGCTTCAAATATTCCCTTCACCGTTGGGTACCTCGGTTTGTTCAGATTTTTCGTGACGGTAAAGAGCGCCGGGATGGGGACCTCCACCTCCATATACCCCCCCTCTATCTCCCTTTCTGCTATCGCTCTTCCCTTCTCCACTGTGAGGGATCTAACATAGGTCACCTGCGGGATGGAGAGATATTCAGCCAGCTGTGGGCCAACGTGACCAGTATCCCCATCTATCGCCTGTTGACCGCAGAGAATGAGGTCAAAATCCGGTGCAACCTTCTCCACGGCCTTTCCCAGGCTGTAGGCTGTGGCCAGGGTGTCTGCACCAGCAAACCTTCTGTCTGACAGGAGATAACACTTATCAGCACCCATAGCCCTGCACTCCTCAAGGGCCCTTATGGCCTGTGGGGGTCCCATACTGATTACCACAACTTCACCGCCAAACCTTTCTTCCTTCAGTCTGAGTGCCTCTTCCAGTGCGTGCTTGTCGTATGGATTAACTATACTGGGAACACCCTCTCTTATCATCGTTCCTGTCTTGGGATCTATTTTGACATTTGTCGTGTCCGGCACCTGCTTTACCAGAACTACAATCTTCATATTCAAAGCACCGCCTTATCTGAGAAGTGAAGAGGAGATAACCATCTTCTGGACCTCTGTTGTACCCTCATATATCTCTGTTATTTTAGCATCTCTATAGAGCCTTTCAACCTTGTAGTCCTTTGTGTATCCGTAGCCACCGTGAATCTGAACTGCGTAGTTTGTAGCCTCTCTCGCCACTTCCGATGCAAAATATTTAGCCATGGAAGCCTCCATGGAGAACCTCTTCTGTGTGTCCCTGGCGTATGCAGCTCTGTACACCAGAAGGCGAGCGGCCTCAATCTTGGTGGCCATCTCCGCAATCATCCACTGGATTGCTTGGAATTTGGCGATTGGTCTACCAAACTGTTCCCTCTCCATAGAGTATTTTATTGATTCATCCAGCGCTGCTTGAGCTATTCCAACCGCCTGAGCTCCAATGCCAATCCTTCCGCTGTCTAGGGAGCTCAAAGCGATCTTGTACCCATCCCCTTCCTTTCCGATGAGGTTCTCCTCAGGAACTGACACATCTTTGAAGAAGACCTCTCGCTGGCCAGAGCATCTCACACCCATCTTGTCCAGCACCTCCCCAAAGGAGAGCCCCTCACTTCCCCCTTCAACTATGAAGGCGCTTATGCCCTTATGTCCAGCCTCTGGGTCCGTCTTGGCAAAGACGATGAAGACCTTTGCCTCCTTAGCACTGGTGATAAAGATCTTACTTCCGTTGAGAAGGTAATGGTCCCCCTCCTTCACCGCCACGGTCTGAAGTGAGGCTGCATCTGTACCCGCACCCCTCTCCGTCAGGGCGAAGGCTCCAATATACTCACCCTTTGCAAGGTGAGGAAGGTATCTCTTCCTCTGCTCTTCCGTTCCGTAGTTCAATATTATAGGGCAGACGAGAGAGCTGTGTACAGACATGATGAGGCCGTGGGAGGCATCAGCGCGGGAGATCTCCTCTATTGCAATGGCATAGGAGACCGTATCAGTACCACCACCCCCATACTCCTTGGGAACGAGCATTCCCATGAGCCCCATCTCCCCCATCTTTTTCACAGTTTCAATGGGGTATTCCATTGTTTTGTCGTGTTCAGCTGCTATCGGCTCAATCTCCTTTTCTGCAAATTCCCTAACGCTGTTCCGCAAAAGCTCCTGCGCCTCTGTCAGCTTGAAATCCATCTTTCAACACCCCTTTCTTTTTCAAGAAGCCTATTATGGGTTCCTCCTCCTCATACCGAGAAGGCGGTTGTAAACGTATTCCAGAACAGGAGCAGATATCTGGCGGTGTCTCTCCGCCTCTCTTGCTATCCTCTCCTGCTCCTTTTCTAATTTTTCTAGGATGTCCTTGATCTTGAGACCCATGGTCATGAAACGACCTCGCTTGTGCCCGTGTGGACCTTGATACGAGAGCGTATAGAGTAGATTAGTTATAAAAACTTTTTATCACCTAGGAGTCATCCTCCTCGTCCAGCTCAAATATGAACTCCTCGCCGCTTTTTGTTCTGTAAAGCCCCCCTCCCACCTCCTCAGCCACGTTAAGCTCCTCCAGGTGTTTTCTATACAGGAAGATGGCTGTTATAAGAATAGCAACTGCGATCCCAACCATCATAATTATGAAGATCAGGGCGGGCACGCCAGCGATACGGGTGTCAAATATGCTGCCTTTTTTCGGGGGTGCCGGGGTTCTGAACTCCTTCTCGTAAGCCTCTTTCATTCCTATTCCATCCACGTCTTCAAAAGAGGCGTCCACCACAAGACGGTACCTTGTTCCCGCTTTCAGTCCGTTCACAAAGGTGATTGTTATTTTCTGTGCGTTTACCACGTCAATTTTTATCTTGACCTCTCCGCCCCCGGGGCCGAGCACTCTTATGTGCTCCGCGAGATATTCGGGGGTCAGATACCTTTCCGCTAACGGTCTGACGAATGTTATATTTAAAGCCTCATCTCCCGTTATATTCATTCCCAGGTCTATTGGGTATACCTCCTTCACGTAAAGGTAGGAGAGTGTTTTGAAGGTCAGAGTGAAATCCTCACCCATATTGTTTCCCGCCCAATCCGAGACATCTCCAGGTATTATGATCTGGTAGGTGCTTTCTATTCCGAGCTGGGTGAGGGGGGTTATGGTGAGGGAGTCCTCTGTTGGGTGTGTTATGTTGAACATCACATCCCCCTCCGCCCCCACCACTCTTATCACCCTATCCACTTGGATCCATGGCATCTCCTCACTGAAATAGAGCGTTATCGTAGGCTTGAGGGGAAGCTCTTCCAGGATCTCCGGTGTGTGTCCTATAACGGCAGGTGGTCTGTTGTCCAGGGCCACGAGTAGCTGGAAGTTCTCGGAATCCCAGTTGCCCCATGCATCCTTAACCAGCATTTTCACCATCACGGAACCCGGATGGCGGAAGCGATACACAACGGTGAATCCATAAAGGGTAACGCTCTCCTCGCCGTCCTTGAAGGTCCATGAAACGTTCCCCGTAGTGAAGAAGGATGGGTCGTTATCTGTTGATCTGGTTGCGTCAAAGAGGTAGGGGTGAAGAGTCATTGTAGTGGTCTTCTTCGGCGGGACAGCCCGCGGAGGTGTGGTGTCTTTAACAGTTAGGTTGAAGGTTATGGAGGCGCTATGGCCAGAGCGGTCAGCCACGATAAGTGTAATGGGATAGATACCGGGGGTGTAATAGACATACCTTAGAACAGGTCCATACACTCTTCTCTCCCCACCGTCATAAAGAACCCACGTGAAGTTTCCAGTATTAAGGATTGTTGGATCGTCGTCCCATGTTCCTGTAGCGGATAGGGTAAAAAGAACGTCCTCAGGAACGACAAGGCTTCCGTTCACCTCTGGACGTGGTGGCTGAGAGTCCATAATTGTTATAACCTTCGTCAAACTGTTCCAATTCCCAGCACGGTCCTTTACCTTCAAGGTCACTGTATGGTCCCCGGTGTAGTTGAAACTATAGGTGACATGTTCTCCCTCAAGGATTAAAACGTTTATATCTTCAATAACCCATAGATATTCCTCAATCTCCCCCGCACCTATCGGTGAAGAATCAGTGGATCCCCCACCATCTAGAACAATTGGATGTCCGCTGTCCGCCGCCTCTGGGATCTCAAACATTGCCGTGGGGGGGGTGAGGTCAACAACAACTCTCCACGTCTCTTCTGAGTACACTGGACCGTTTCCTACAGAGTCATAATCGCGGAAGCGGAGGGTGTAAACCCCTTCACCCGGTAGGTTGGCCCACATTACGAATCTTCCGTCTCCACTGGCATAGGCCCTGCCTACAACTGCCTCATCCCACACTGCTTCAACATATCCAGTGGGTTCTACCGCTCCCTCTATCTTAATAACGGTTCTGTTTGTGATTGTCGGGATGGATTCAACAACAGGCGGGGAGGGGGGTGTGTTGTCCACAGAGAGGCCGACGATTGCTATACTTCTTGAGTTGTTATAGTGGTCCCAGGCAGAGATCTTGAGGGTAAGGTTTTCAACCTCCCCGGGGCCCCCCGCCTCCACCCTTGTGTCCCACGGATAGGGGATTTCATCAGCGGAGATCTCACCCACGTACTGCCACGTCTCGTTCTCGTCAGGTAGCCCATCCCTGTCCCTGTCAATTGTATAGAAGAGCCTGAGCCTTTCAGTGTCTGGGCTCATTGAGATATTCACCCAGGTTATTGAGCCTATCAGAGCATTATCCGTGGGGAATCGTGGGGTGAGGATGGGTCCGGTTAAGTCCGCGGGTGTGGCTGAGATTATCCTGGAAAAACCGGACAGGCCCTTCAGGCCGTCCATCAGTTTAAGGGCGTAATAATAGGTCTTTCCGTTCTCAAGCCCTGAGTCCTTGTAGTATCTGTTGTGCTTGGATACATTTGCGATAACCTGATATGGGCCGAGGGTTTCATTGGAGCGGTAAACAAGGAAGTACTCAATTAGGTCTCCCTCTGCCTCCCACGTGAGGTTAAGCGCCCCTCCCCTTGTGTCCACAAATATTTTGAGGTTGAAGGGTGCCCTTGGAAGGGATTGATTCACAACAACGGGTTTTTCAGCTTCGGCGGAGACGTTGAGGTAGAGGCTGCGGAAGAGGTACCCAACAACCCTATAAGTGCCGTTCATTTCGGATGTAATGGCAATCTCGTTGGAGTAAACCCCGTCTCCCCTCTCACCGTCCATGTGCGCTCCATCGTCAAAAAGGGTGACGCTAAAGACCTCACCACCCTTAACAAGCGCCGCCCTGGCAGCGGTACCCCTTAACCCCCTTAACGTTATTCTGACCTTGTCTCCGGGGGTTAATACTGAGATCAGGGCATCGTGTGTGACTGAGAGTATGATGGGGGGGTCAATTGCTGTAGCAAATGCAGTTCTGACCCCGGGAGGATAGGCATCCACGTATCTGGCAGATATGATGTCCCCATCCCTTACTCTTATTTCCCCAAGGGCGTGATTCGCACTGCCGTTCACAGCCACAAAGGTCCCCTCAAAATGGCCTGAGCCAGCGGGGGTCTCAGTTAGAGTGAGGGTGAGCCCTGTGGGGTCAGAGGTTGAGACAACCCTCACAGTGGTGCTCCCTGTGCCTGTGAGGTTGCTGTCCTCTACGCTCACCTTTCCCACCCCCCTCTCCGTTGATATGTACTTGGGGGTTATTGAGACAACACCTATCGGGGTTGATACAGCGCCCAATATTGCAACGGCGAACTTCTGTCTCCCCTGTGCGATATTGTACCCCTTCACTTTAAGAGTGTACGTCCCGAACTCCGGGTTTGATATGATCACTCCCTCAACGTTGTTCTTTCTGTCCCGAGTGTCGTTAAAGGGGGAGGTGAAATCGTTCCCGTAATACACCCTCCCCGAGGGGGAGATCAACTCCAGATCTAGATCGTTCACAAGTTTCACGGAAGAGGAGAGGGAAGCGGGATAGTCGCTCCATGTGAGAACAACTTTAAGTGGGGTGGTAGAGGAGAAGACAAAGAACTGTGTTGTATAATTTTCACCGGTGGAGAGACCGCTCTGAACATCTCTGTATAGGATCTGCTTTGGGGAAGACGGAGCAACAGACTCCGTGATGTTCACCCTTCCCCACCCTTCAGCGTTGTTGGGTACGGGGTTTGTCGCCCCTGAACCGGTCATCTCGTTTGCGCCTACGAGCATGAGTGCCTTCACAAGGGCGGATGATGGGTTCTGGGTACCGTGTCTCATGAGGTACTCTCTTATCAGTGTTCCCACCCCTGCTGCGAGGGGCGTTGCCATGGAGGTCCCCTGGGTGGTCCAGTAGTAGCCGCTTCCTCCGGCCTTTGACGATCTGCAGGAGGTGATATAGGTCCCCGGGGCTACTACGTCGGGTTTAAGCCTCCCGTCGGAGGTAGGTCCGCGGGCGGAGAAGGAGGCGAGGTTGTTGGCGTTGTTGACAGAATAGCCACCACAGGCGCCAACGGCAACAACATTTTTTGCTGTTGCAGGAGACCCTACAGAACCCGAAGATGGTCCGGTGTTTCCGGCAGCTATGAACACCGTCATGTTCTGATGGGTCCAGATGAAGCTGTCGGCATAACGGGATTGGCCGTTGTAATAACCGTTGTCATCTGAACCCCAGCTGTCGGAGTGTATCCTTGCACCAGCCTGATAGGCCTGGTTGAGGACGTTGTAGAAGTTGGACACGTAGACGTAAGGGGAGCCAGAGTCATCCCCAGCGGCCTGCATGATAATGGTGGCGTTGGGAGCCATGCCAGCATATCTTCCGTTGGATCTGGCACCGTTGCCAGCGAGAGAGCCTGTCACATGGGTGCCGTGGCCGTTCTTGTCGTCAGGGCTTGAGCCGTAGAGGTTGAAGAAGGTCACCCTGTTGTCAAAATCAAGGTGAATGTCGCCGTTCACGGAATGGTTGTCCACCCCAGTGTCCAGGCCGGAGTCACACACAGCGACGATCTGACCATCCCCTCTGAGCCCCAGATTGGCCCTTGCGCCGGAGACGTTCATGATCACAGCGGCCACGTCGTTGTTCACGTGAAATAAAGGGGCTGGCTCTATCCATTCCACCCCATCAACGGCTGCAAGGTCATGAAGCCGGCCAAAGGGTATTATGGTGCGGATCTGGTTGGCGTAAACCTCCTTGACCACACCCCTCCACTTCACATCCTCAATAACCCTTTCTGTCCAACCGGTGAAGGCGTAGATGTCCACAAGATATGAATCCGGGTAGGGCGCCTCCTCTCCGTTTAGATACGTGGAGAGAAGGATTCTATTCTGGTTTGCCTCAACGTTGAAGATCTCCATGTAGTACCTGAAGGATGGTAGATAAGGACCGATCCACCTGACCTTACCGCTCCCCTGGAGGGATTTAATAGCCCCCGGGGTCAGTTCGCATATGTATGCGAAATCGGGGAGGTAATAATGAACCCTTCCACCAGCATCTTCAATGAGATTTATCTCATCCTCACCCACAGGATGGGAGAACTGGACGATGTAGAAGTGTCCGCTGTAGTCCACTTCTGGAAAACTCTCAAGGGGATCTCCTTCGTAGTTAAGCATGTGAAGGTAGACCGCCTTCCCCGAGACTCCAGAGCCATCACTGGTATGATCAGCTGCAGATGGGGGTGGGGTTAGGGGTAGGAAGAGTGCAACAATCAGAAGTGCTAGAAGCGTCAATTTAGTTTCTTCTTTCTCCCGTCTCATGCTGTCCACATTTCCCTTTTACCTGACCTTATATAAATTATTATTCGTCTGGTTTGTACGTGAGGAAATTCTTCAATCCCCCTCCCATTTGACAACATCATCATCAAGATCCCAAAGAACCTCCTCCTCCTTTTCTTCCTCTTCCCAGACCACCACCTCCTCGGGCCAGAGGTCCTCCTCTCTCTTCGCCTTCCCCTCCTTCTTCTCCACCTCAAATAGGGGTTCTCTGTAGGGCCTCTCCTCCCACCCTATCTCCTCTTCCGTCTCCTCCGGTGGCGGTTCAATCTCCCTCTCCTCCTCACTCCGCCTGGCAATGTCTCCTTCCAGTGGTCTAGCTGGCTGCCCCTCAAACTTCTTCAGGGCCATCACCTTCTCCTCTTCGCTCAACTCAACCTTCGCCTTTCTCCCGAAGGGGCTTTTTCCAGCCTCCTCCAGAACGATCTCACCCTTTCTCTTGCTCCTAACGTAGAGAATGAGGAGTAGCAGTATTGCCAGAAGGGCCAACAGGAGAAGATATATGATCTTCATTCCAGCCTCCTTACCCTCACCACCCTCTCCCCCCTCCCTCTCAGCAGTGGAAACACCCCTTGTAACAAAGGAGACCTCTATATTCTCTCCCAGCATCCCCCCGTAGATGTCCTCAACATACTCTCCAACAACAACGGTGTAGACTGTATTCTCAAGAAGGGGTTCTGTAGGAATGAGTATCAGGGTGTTGTTGTTGGCATACCACCTCCTCTCTACCTTTACCTCTCTTCCTATGGGGCTTATGATCTTAACCCAGTATGCAGTGGTGTTGTTGATCGCTGTGGAGAAGACCACACGGATCTCCGGTGTGAGTGAAACATTTCTTTCCCCGTCCTGGGGCTGAGTCTCTATAACTCTGAGGGGCGGGGCCACCTGAAAGGTGAGTCTGAACTCCCCCGCTAGCGGCTCACCACTCTCATCTTTGAGGCTGCTCAAAAGAGTAAGTGTAATCCTCTCACCCTGTGGTAGTGGGTATGCTGGATATATGTGGAGGAGGGAACCTTCAAGCACATAGGTGAAGTTTATTCTTCCACTTTCGGAGGTAAGTTCAATTGCACCGCTGAGAGAGTGGAGAGATATGGGTTCAGAGAATTCAACGGTTATGGAGGTCCTTGGTGTGACGTTCTTCTCCCCCTCAGCCGGCGTGGTTGAGACAACCCTGGGGGGTGTTCCATCGCCCAGACATCGCAGGAGAACCTGTGCCTCTGCGCTGTTTTTGAACCTGTCCACCACCCTCAGCCGAACAGTATAGAGACCAGCATGGGGGAGTGTTAGAGTCCACACCTCTCCTGTATGGTTCAAACCGAGCTCAGATATTTCCCACTGGAAAATGGCCCCTTCAGGGAAGGCGGGATCGTTATCTGTCGCGTTGGCCAGGAGGGTAAAGGAGTGTGTGGCTCTAACTTCCTCAGGACTTATTATCCTCACGGTGGGCGGGGTTATGTCCTTGATAAGGACTCCGAAGGTG
>JAGHBW010000082.1 GCA_021160765.1 Thermoplasmata archaeon | reverse complement strand
TCCCACGTCCCAGTGTAGTCAGTTTTCCCTCTATCATCGGGTCATCGTAGAAAGCCCAGCGGAAGAAAGACTTCAGAGTACTCCAGCGAACAAACTGTGTCTTAGGAGGTGCAGTGGATTGCTCAGCTAAGAAGCGTCTGACATCAGCACCCCAGTCCCTGCCTTCAGCTATTTCTCTGAGATATTTGTTTCCGTAATCTATCACGTCAAAAGCGTCACGGAGGCCGTAGACGGAGCGGAAGAAGGTACGCATACCGGAGAGGTAGGTTACCCGTGTGTTCTCTTTTGGGTATCCATTAAAGAAGTCGTTAATATCTCTTCTGACTCTTGCCACATCTGTCATGGAATCACCGGGGGATAATACAATTATGGCTATATGAGTTTAACGCATGGGACCCCCGTCGGCCAATAAATAACTTATATTATTTGCTGTCTCCAGGTGAGGAATTACAACTAAAATGTCTCCTTAAAGGCTTACTGCTCCACCCTGCTCCATCCAATAAGCGTGTTCTGCCTGATGCTGTAAAAGTGTCTAATCAACATCTTTATATATCGGGAATATTTAGAAGGCACTCACGGTAGGTGCTTGAAATGGCAAGGTTTCCGGAGGCGGAGAAAAGACTGCTCTACAAGAAGATATGCATGAGGTGCTATGCCAGAAACCCCATGAAAGCCACTCACTGCAGAAAATGTGGCTATAAAGGTTTAAGACCCAAGTCCAGGGAGAGCAGAGGTAAGTAATTCAGTGTGTTCTCGGCCTCCTCAGGAAGGCCCCTATTTTTATATCCTTCAAGTGCGGCAGAGATGACCTTCTCTCCCTCCCCGGGGGATAGCTCAGATATCCGTAGTGTCTGGCGGCCCTCTCAACCGCTGATATGAAGCCCCAGTAGAAGGGTGTTATGAAGGCACCCCACCACCTATCATCAAAGTACTCCTTCAGTATCCTCTTCCCCTGCCTTATCCCGTGTGTCAGACACCTTTTCAGAAGTTCAACATGGGCATCGGAGAGGTTGTAGGCCCTGAACCAGTCCTCCCTTTTTAGCAGTCCCATTGGAACGAAGAACATGGGCATTATTATCCCTTTGAAGTCCCAGAGGTCATCCACCAGCTCCAGCGTCTTCATCACATCCTCTTCGTTCTCCTCAGGAAGCCCAGCTATGAGCGTCATTGCTGGAATCAGGTTGTTGTCCTCCATTATACCGGCAGCCTCAACAACCAAGGAGGGCCACTCCTTGGTGTCAAAGGGCTTTGCCTTGGCCGGCATTATTATATCCGCCAGGCGGGGGGAGCCAGTCTCCACCCCGATCTCCGCCCCCCACCATCTCTGTTTATCGTCCAGAAGAACCTCTGAGATCCTGCTTATGAGCTTCTCATCCCTCTCCGATTTTACAATGGCTGCAATTGATGCGTGGGACCATACCACCTTCCTGTAGTGCCTCTTGGCCAGCTTCATCAGTTTCAGCACCTTCTCACCGTTGGGTATCACCCCCCTGGCGCCGTAAAGAAGTACATCCTCTGACTGAAGTATGCCGTCCTTGACCCCACCCCTTACGTTGACCATGATCTCCTTCTCAATATTTTCATAGGGGATGAAGCGGAGGGGCCGTAAGGTGACAGAGCAGAACTTGCACCCCCTCGGGCACCCTCTCATTATCTCAACCATACCGTTTACTGAAGGGGCTTTTATCAGCGGTATCTCCTCCAGTGTGGGTGCCTCCTTGGGGGGCATGGACACCCATTCAGGGAGCTCCTCCCCTTTAAGCGCCTTTTCCACCAGTTCAACTACGATCCTCTCCCCCTCACCCTCCACCACCGTGTCCACCCCCCATTTTTTCCTCTCCTCCTCCCTGTATGTCCACTGCCACGCTGAAGGCCCACCAGCGATTATCTTAAGTCCCCTTCTCTTCGCCTCCCTTATCTCCGGCTTTTCCATGAACTCCTCAAAGGAGAGTGCGTTCACCGTTTTCATCTTGAAAATGGAAGCGAATGTGGAGGAGGGGGGGCCAAAACCGAAATAATCGTGATGCGAGATGAGGAGAACCTTAGCAGTTTTAAGGTGCCCTTTTAGGTGGTCTGGGTCTATGATCTGAGCGTCGTATCCAGCATCCTGAAGAGCCGCCTCAATCTTCCTCATACCGTATGATGCCTGCCACGGCCTCCCTTCGGAGTCAACCTTCATCTTCGGGGCGAAGAGGTACATCCAGACCCTTCTGGGAAGTATCACGGGAGCGCCTGTGGCGCCGAACCCCAGAAACTCCTTTCCGTGGTGGTTGCTCATAAGTGTTCTATCGGTGGATATTACTACTTCTGGCATGGTATCACCCTCTTTCCACAAGACCTTTGAGTGTTCTCTCCAGCTCTCTTAACTCCCTCCGCAGGTCGTTGAATGCCCTGTCCTCTTCCACCTCAAGCGCCCTCAAAAAGGGTTTGACGTGTCCCTCCAGGATCTCCCTTAAGAATGAGGTGAAGTTTTCAACGACCCCCTTTGCTGGCCAGTAGATATATCTGCCACCCTCTCTCCTCTTCTCCACCATGTAGTTCTTCCTGAGCCTTGTGAGGGAGAGGGATATGGATGCCAGGCTGTACCCGGTCCTCTTTGAGAGCTCCTCAGCGCTTAAGGGGGTTCTGGAGAGCACCAGTGTTGAGAGGACTGCACTGTCGCTCTCTGAGAGCCCCAGCTTCCTCAGCAGAGCCTGCAGGTGATGCCTTATCTCGCCGCTCATCACCAATTTAAATAGTTTAAAAATATTTAAAACTTGTGAAACATCACTCCTCAATCTCCTCCTCCTTCCCCCGGGTGAAGAGGTATATCAGTACACCCAGTACAATGAGAGCTATCACTGCCACGATGGCGTAGGACGTCAGCCCAAGCCCCTTCTTCTCCTCAGGCTGTTTCACCTCACCGGAAAATGTGGGGGCTATGTCCTCTCCGCCCTCACTGTCAGAGAAGTGGTATCTGTATTTCTTTCCCTCATCAAACTTCTCCTTAGGTATCGTTGCAGAGTAGTCCCCGGGGGACTTCTCCTCTAATTTGAACGAGCCAACCCCATCAATTACAATGTATATGGTGCTGTTGGGGGTGGCCTTCACCTCAACCTCCCACTCACCGCTCTTCTTCACAGTCACCTCCGCGTATGTGATGTTCACACCCGTCTCAGGTTCACCCGCCCCACCACTCTCAACGCGGATTCTGAGCAGTCTTGTGGCCTCCAGCATCCCGTCGCTGACCACAACAACAGCGTATGTGGTGTTGATCTCTGTGCTCACCGGGAAGAAAAAGGTCACAAGCGTACCGTTCACAGTGGCATAGGTACAGTTCTCAATCCTGACGCTCAGGTTCTCTATTGGTGTGTCTATATCACCTATCATGGCAGAGAGGTTCAGGGTGTAGTTCTCCCCCGCCCTAACCGTTATGTTCCAGTCCTCCGGAGTGTTGAGATACGGTGGGTCGTTCACCGCTGTTACATTTACCGTGAGAACAACTCTGGTTCTGGCCCCGCTCTCGTCCACCGCCAGTATTGTTAAGTGTTCCACGCCGAAGTAATTCTCTTTGGAGGATATGTTGAGGAGTGTATCGTTGATGGATGCTGAGAGGTTCTGAGTGGCCTCCGCTGAGAAGGTTAGGTTCTCCCCCTCAGGGTCGGAGAAGAGCTGTGATAGGTTCAGCAGGAGGTAGGAGTCCTCCTCAAATGTGACCTCCCTCTCACCGCTGAAGGTCGGCGGTAGGTTCACGTATATGACCACTTCATCCGGGCCGTGAATCTCCTCTGTTAAGGTTGTTCTGTTTGTATAGGGCTCCAGCCCAGCACACACGTAGAAGGTGTAGGGGTTGAACGGACTGGACTTTCCATCGCTTCTCCAGAGGTCTGTGGGCAGTGTGAGGGTGACAACCCCGCTCTCAAGGGTGCCGTTGAACATCTCCACACCCTCACCTGAGGTTATCCTAACCTTCACACCCTCCAGGGTACTGTTGAGGGGTTCATCCACCACCTTCACGTGAACGTCGTAGTATGAGGTCACCCTTGCATCTTCACCCCGGACATCAACATCAGAAAAGGTGCAGCTGTAGAGGTTCACCTCAGCGCTGTCGTTCTCAACGGAGATGGAGGGAGAGCCAGAGAAGTTGCAGTTGTACGCGTTAACTGTACCAGAACCCAAGACGTTAAGGGGTTTGTCAGCGGATATTGTGGTGTTCAGAACTCTTACCTCTCCTTTTGCACTGCTGAGAATCCCACTCCTTGCCCCCTCTATATTGCCCTCGGAGAGGAGAACATCCATCACATCGTCAGTCAGATGGATTCCACTGGGATTGGGATTGCTCTCGTCCTGCGGTGTAAGGTAGAAGTCCATGATGGTTAGGTTCCTGGAGCTGCCGGTGACAGTTATCGCACACCTCCCATCAACCTTCAGATCTATTCCTCTGAAAATTGAGTTGTTCACGTTCTCAAGGACTATTCCCTCACCCTCACATCTCCTAACCTTGAGGCTCTGGACCTCATACCCATCACCGGACATGTAGAGTGCCTGCCCGCGGACGTTCCCAACACCGAGTTCAAAAATATTTACCACGTCCGCCCCAGCCACCATCACACCAGTATCCGTGTTGTTGATCAGAGAGGCTCTCAACAGTAGTGTGGAGTCCTGCAAAGCGGCGATGGCCCTGCTCGCCCCTTCTATCGTCGTGTAATTCAGTATAAGTGTCCCACCGGCAACCTCAATTCCGTGCCATACGGTTCCCTCTGTAATCGGAACGAAGGTTATCCCGGAACCCTCTATACCGTCAAGCACCAATCTTCCTTTAACGGTTATCCGGGAGGTGGAGTTAAAATAGAATTCTGTCCCCTTTGGAACGTACACATTGGCCCCGCTCTCAATCGTGAGGTTGCCCAGGCGGTATGAACCAGCATCTAGCACAGTATCCTCAGTAATGCTTCCGGAAAGAAGTGGCGGCGCCCTTGTCCTCTCCACACCAGCGGAGATGAGCGGAAAGGCAGATAGAAATACGAGCAATACGGCAACTGTGACAATACCCTGAGCGCACCATCCCCTGGCGGTCATTCCGCATCACCTCCTTTTCACGATCAGGCAATTTTTGTTTCTATATATACTATTATTTAATTAAAATGCACTACTATAAAACCGTTGTGCCCACCCGCCTAGGGCTGGGGAAAAAGAAGAAAATATAAAAACAAAAAAGAGCATTTAACCCCACCATGGGGCTCAGGACGAGGATGTATCTGGCCATCTCACTTCTTTTTGGCCTTCTCTTCGCAATATTCATGGGCATAACATATTATTTTTATTACAGAGGGGTCATTGGCGGGGTCTGGATAATAGTTATCCCGGCAATTCTCGCTGTTGGAATCGTGCTGCTGCAATGGGGGATATCGCCCCTTATCCTGAAGTGGATATACAAGATAGAATGGGTGGCTGGATACACTCCTGAGATAGACGCCTACATTGATGAGGTGGTGAAGAAGAACAACATTCGCAGACCAGTTCTTGGGATCGTCCGGGACAACAACCCCAACGCTTTCTGCTTCGGCTGGACGAAGAACAGAAGTTTTCTGGTGATAACGGAGGGTGTGCTGAAGTACTGTGACGAGGAGGAGGTTAAGGCCGTTGTGGGCCATGAGCTGGGCCACATAGTCCACAACGACTTTGTGGTTATGACCGTTGTCTCTGCGGTGCCGCTCCTCTTCTACGTCATATTCCGGGGTGCCCTGGCCTTTATGAGGGGTGCCAGCAGAAGCAGGGGCAGGTCAGCAGGGAACGCCCTTCTGGCCGCTGCGGTTGTTGCCGCAATATCCTTTCTCGTTTATATCATAAGCCACATGATAGCACTCCTGATCAGCAGATACAGGGAGTACTGGGCGGACAGATTCTCGGCGGAGACCACAGGTGAGCCGAACAAATTATCAAGCGCCCTTGTGAAGATCGCATACGGACTGGCGATAGAGGGGAGGGGTGAGGGGGCGGACAAGCATCACAAGAGATATGAGAACGCCCTCATGATATTCAACGCCAGCGCGGCCAGGGCGCTGGCGGTTAACGCCAGTGACGGTAGAGGTTGGATAGATAAGGAGAGGATAAAGAAGGCCATGGCGTGGGATCTGTGGAATCCATGGGCCATCTTTCTTGAACTGAAGAGCACGCATCCACTTCCGGCGAAGAGGATAAAGGCACTGGATGATTATGCAATGGCCCATGGAAAGCTACCCTACATCAACTTTGACATGAAGAAGAGCGAATCCTACTGGGACGAGTTTCTGGAGGACATCCTGATCTCAAACCTCTGGATATTCTCATTTCCCCTTGCGTTTTTGATGGGATACTACGGGAATCTTCTACTGGCAATAGGTGGATTTTTCTTCTTCTTGGGGTTCTTCTTGCTGATCTATTTCGTGACCTTCAAGTACCCCCTCTCCTTTAAAGAGGCGAAGATAGGAGAACTGCTGGAGGACATCAAGGTTTCACCAGTCAGGAGCAGGCCAGTTATCCTTAAAGGGAGGGTTATTGGGAGGGGGGTCCCGGGGCTCTTCTATTCTGAAGACCTGAAACTGGACGACGGCACAGGTCTAATACTTCTGGACTACCATCAGGTTCTCAACTTCATAGATTTTCTTGTGGGGGTTTTCGCAACGGAGGAGAAGATAGGGGAGAGCGTTGAGGTGTGGGGGTGGTACAGGAGGCGCATAGTTCCCTATGTTGAGATATTCAAGATGAGAATAGGTGGAAGGTGGAAGAGAATATACACCCAGATCCTGTATTACATCGCGGTGGTCTTCCTCATTTTAGTGGGTGCCTTCTTCCTGGTACTTTCATTCCTATTTTAACTCCTCAGGTGTTTCATATAAGTGGGAATAGCCTGCCGTACTGCACAACGGAGAGAAGCTCCAGCACCATAGTGTAAAGCAGGAAAAACGCTGTCATTCCGGCAACGGGGAAGGGGAGGGCGGGGAAGATCCCCCCCACCTCCACGTAATATGAGGTTCTTATCAGTCCTGCAAGACATATTATTGAGATCCCAGCGGTTATTATAAGAGATAACACGATTGCCCCGGGGAGGGAGGAGACGCCAATGGCAGGGAGGAGCACAAAGAAGTACCTCACAATGGAGGCACCTAGGGCGGTGTAGAGCACAAGGTCTCCCATCCCTATCTGCCACTCCCCTGCATCGTAAAGTCCAATGTCTGTGAGTTTTGGCCACTCTCTTTTCCTAACAGCGGCCCTCTTATATCCGCTCCCCTCTCCACCTTTTATGGCTACCTCCTCTCCCAGGTCAAGGTCCACCATCCTCTTTATAACCCCCTCCCTTGCAGCTCTCCAATCCCACAGAGCTGCTGCAACCGAGAGCGGGAGGACAACGTATATGGGCAGGGAGTAAGCAAGGAAGAGGCCCAGAACCCCGGAGAAGATGAGAAGAGCAGCGGGGCGGAGGTTCTTTCTTGTGAATATCGCCCAGGTTATCAAACCAGCTATTATTGTGGAGGTCAGAAGTAGTGGGTTGAACATGGCGTCCTTCCAAGCGCCCACCCCCCAGAGGAGGAGATATACGGTCATTGTTGTGCTCAAAGATGATATAACAAGGAAAAGAAGGGCGAAGATTACGATGAGAAATCTCTTAAAGCCCTTTTTTAGCAGGAGGTAGAAGGCAAGACCGCTTCCAGCCCCTATTCCCACAAGGACGACCCCGTTCAGGATGCCTGATACAGCCTTCCCCTTCCCCGTGGGTACGACCTCTGTTCTGTTCTCCCCCGACTCGTTGTAGACCACAGTTTTGGTGCCGGAGGGAACCACCTGAGAGACCTCCTCCTCCGGTATTATCCCCTTAACAGGCGCCTCAGGGGGCTCTGCCTCCTCACCGCTGCTAACAGCACTTATGTTGCTCCTGAACTCCTCTTTTGAGGCTAAAAGGAGGAGTGTGGATGACACAACAACTAGAAGTAGGAGTGGTACGGCCTGCTTGAGCCAACCCCTTGAAACCTTTATGAGCGAGGGCATCACGTCACCAACCCTTTAACGTATAAAAGAGGTTTGGGAGAGGCGGTAGGGTTAAATAGTAGGGGGGCCTAGGTGGTTTGCTCTTTGAAAGAAAGGGCCAGGGGAGAAACGGAGTTCT
The DNA here is from genome assembly GCA_021160765.1 of Thermoplasmata archaeon. Lineage (GTDB taxonomy): Archaea > Thermoplasmatota > Penumbrarchaeia > Penumbrarchaeales > EX4484-36 > EX4484-36. The sequence goes on along the minus strand of JAGHBW010000082.1, from coordinate 1,808 downwards.
CTGTTTTTTTCCTGAGGAAAAAGAGGTAGATAGAATGAACATCTATGTAGGAAATCTGTCATACGACATGACAGAGGATGATTTGAGGCGAGCGTTTGAAGAATTTGGGACAGTTGAGTCCGTCAAGATCATCATGGACCGATACTCTGGAAGATCCAAAGGTTTCGGATTTGTGGAGATGCCCTCCGACGAGGAGGCAAAGAAGGCTATAGAGGGGCTCAACGGCAAGTCCCTCATGGGGAGGGAGATAAGGGTCAATGAGGCCCGCCCCCGCACCTATGACGGGGAGAGACGTAGCTGGTAGGATCGTTGTGTGTGTTAGCTTCCCCCTTTTAGGGGAAGAATAGATTTTTACTCCACACCACTTTCACACATGTGGGAGAGGGTGTGGAGCATTTTTATACTCAGTGTAATTTTCAAATGAGATGTCACAGCTCTCTCTCTTTCTCGCCTTCTTGACAGGCTTCTCCACAACATACGGTCTTCTCCTCCTCTACACCAGGGGAAAGGAGTTTCCGGAGAACGTTGAGAGAGACGTCTTCCTTTCATATATCATCGGGGCGGCGGTGGGTGTTGCAACTGCGGTTCTAAGGCTCTCTGCTGTGCACAGCACCTTATCAGGCCCCGGGGTGATATCATCATCTCTTCTCCTTGTAATATCGCCTCTCTTAGCCTCCCTGGACGTCATGCCCCTGCACCTCTATCTCCACCGGAAAACCTTTGTTGGAAAGCCCCAGGCTCTCTACGCCTCACTCTCAATGGCCATGGGTATGGGTGCCATGGAGATAACGTTCAAGGTCTATCGCCTCCTTTCAACCCCGGGGTTCTATGAGACCTATCTTCTTCCCCTCTCACTTCTTTTCTTTATCCTCTCCTCTCTTCTTATAAGGATGGCCCTTGGTCTGGATGTGGGTGAGAAAGAGACGCGGGGGGAGCCCTTCCGCTCACTCATCCTCCCCCTTCTCGTAATGAGCGCCTTCAACTTCCTGATGGCGTTCTACCAGCTTGACGGGACCCTCTGGCCTATGACGGCACTGGCGTTAATATTATCGTACTTCTATCTCAAGAGGGTGGCAGCCTCGCTCATGAGGAGAAGGAGGGCTCTTGAGGCTCTTGAAAGAAAACACTTCAAGGTATGATGCCGGTCCTCTTTGCGGCTGATAGGGCAGCCTCCTCAGAGATCCCATCTCCCAGAATGGTATACCTTTCCGGCCTTATCCTGTGCGCCTCGGTTGCCGCCTTGATGAAGACCTCTTTCTCAATCCCAAGGTCGTTCAGAGTGACTGGCGCTCCAAGGTAGTCAAGGAAGTCCTTTATCTCCCTCCAGTCCTCTCCCTGTAGGTAGGAGGTGAAGATTGAGGCGAGCCCGCACTGCTCCCCGTGCAGAGCTGGCCGGGGGGCTATGGAATCAAGGGCGTGGGAGATGAGGTGCTCCGCCCCGCTGGCGGGTCTGGAAGAGCCTGCAATGGCCATGGAGGCGCCTGAGAGCACCACAGCCTCCATGAGGACCTTCACACCGTCCACGTCCATCTCCTTCAGAACCTCCCTGTTGTCAAGAAGCCTACGGGCGGCCAGAAGTGATAGTTCTGCAGCAAGAGGGCTTATCCACTCCCCCTTGATTCTGTGAGCCAGATACCAGTCGTTAACGGCGGTTATGTTGGAAACAACATCCGCCACCCCTGATATATTAAGCCTTCTTGGGGCGGAGGAGATGAGTTCCGTATCGGCCACAACTGCTGCGGGCACTCTTGCAGGAAGCGAGGTCTTCTTCCCATTGACGTTTATGGATGCCCTACCTGAGGCAACAC
>JAGHBW010000211.1 GCA_021160765.1 Thermoplasmata archaeon | reverse complement strand
GGGGTCCCCTCCCCACCCCCCGGGGTGTCCGGGAGTTCTGATGATCAGTGTGCTCTTTTTCTTCACTTTAAGTACGGTAGCTTTGATCCTTTAAAAGGTCCTGCTGTGGAGGTGAACAGCCTCTCCTTCACCCCCGACAGCCTTGTAGTGGTCCAATTCCCCTCGCCACCCTCCACTGATGTTAGAGGGACCCTTCTGAGGGCTGGATATATTCCCCTCTTCTACCAGCCAGATTACGCGTTTATCTCCATTGAGACCCCCGGGGCCACCCCTCCCCCCGGGGTCAGGGCCATCTACCCCTTAAAGGCCTATCTAAGGGCCTCACCAGACCTCATCCAGGAGTATGAAAGAGGGGAAAAGGAGGCTAAAAGGCTCTTCGTTCTCTTCGCTCATCCTTCACCATCTTCCATAATATACCTCTCCCAGGTATCCTATGTGGAGGAGGCGGGGGTGGATTACTGTGTTGTGTGGGCTGCCCCGAGAGACCTGAAGTACATCCTCAAGGCCCCCCTCCTGTTATGGGTGGAGGAGCTGGCGGAGGTTGGACTGGATAACAACGTTGCCTCAGACATAATTGATGTGAACAAGGTTAGAGGCTCTCTGAACCTGACCGGAAGGGGTGTAATAGTCGCCGTGGCAGACACTGGTCTTGACAACGGGAGGAACGATAACACCATGCACCCCGACTTCAGGGGGAGGATCAGGGCCGCCCACGCCTGGGGTAGAAGCGGAAACTGGTCAGATGCGGACATACACATCAACAACTCCGGTGTTATAACCTATAAAGGTGGCCACGGCACACATGTGGCAGGATCAGTCCTTGGGAACGGCTCAGCCTCCAACGGCACAATAAAGGGAATGGCTCCGGAGGCGTACCTGGTCATCCAATCCTTAATGAACGCCACCGGTTCCCTTATAGTCCCATACAACTACACAAGCCTCTACTCCCAGGCCTACAGCGATGGGGCAAGGATACATACCAACAGCTGGTCCTCCAGGTCCACCTCAACCTTTGGAAACTACACAACCCGCTCCTACTACATTGATTATTACACCTGGCATAAGAAGAACTTCACCATACTTTACTCAGCAGGGAATCAGCAGTCCTACGGAAACGGTTCCATCTCCACACAGGCAACTGCCAAGAACTGCATTGCGGTGGGCGCATCAGAGAACTACCGCCCAACACTGGGATCCTCAGCCAACAACATCTCTCAACTTGCGTACTTCTCATCCCTTGGTCCCACGGATGACGGAAGGATAAAGCCTGACGTTGTGGCACCAGGCACCTGGATACTCTCCACCCGCTCCACCCTGATAACCGACCCCTGGAACCACTACTGGGGTTCCCAGAGCCTTTACAATTCTGTAAACAGTTATTATGCGTATATGGGCGGCACCTCAATGTCCACGCCCATCGTAGCTGGGTCAGTGGCCCTCTTGAGGCAGTACATGGTGGAGAAGGAGGGACACGACCCCTCCTCCGCCCTCTTGAAAGCACTCCTCATAAACGGTGCAAGACCCCTGAACGGAGACCTCTCATCCATACCCAACAACAGGGAGGGGTGGGGGAGGATAAACCTCACCCTATCCCTGGCTGAGAGAAGGGACATGAAATTGACTTGGGTTGATTATGATGGGGGCATTAACACCTCTGCAACCTATACGAAGAAGATCGTTGTCCAGAACTCATCAACCCCCCTCTTCATAACCCTGGTCTGGACAGACTTCCCCGCCTCCCCAACCTCCACCATTGCACTTGTAAATGACCTGGATCTTGAGGTGGTGCTCCCCAACGGCACTGTTTATTACGGTAATGACTTCTCCTCACCCTTCAACTCCACCCATGACAGAAGGAACAACGTTGAGAGGGTGCACCTCGTCAACCCACCTAAGGGGATATATACCATCAGGGTGAAGGGATACAGCGTTCCATACGGCCCTCAGCCCTTCGCGCTGGCCATAACAGCCAACACCACAGACGCCCTGGGCACCATTGAGTGGGATAGGTCCTTCTATCGCGTTGGTGAGGTGGCACACCTTCTGCTCTCAGACTCCAACCTGACTGGAAGGGGTTATATTAACATCTTCGTGAACACCACTGCAGATCCCCAAGGGGAATGGGTAAATCTAACTGAAAACACCAGTGGAGGCGCCCAGGGAATATTTGAGGGGAGCGTTAAGATTGTTAAAGGGAGCCCGGGGGTGGGTGAGGTGAGGGCTGCTGATAACGATACTCTCTTCGCATATTATAATGAGACATATCCCTCTAGGCTCCTTAAGGCCTCAGCCAAAACCTACATTCAGCCGACCATCAACTGGGTGAACCACACCGCCTGGAACTACACATTAACGGGAGGGGAGAACGTCACCGTTTACGTGAATGGTACTCCCGGGAGAGAGGGCTACATTATTATAAAAAATCTAACAGGGGTAGGGCGGCTGCCCCTCTACGACGACGGCGCCCACTCAGACGGTTCAGCTGGAGATGGCCTATATGCAACCACATATACGGTCCCCGTTGGGGGATACATTCAGGGGAATTTCACCGTTGAGGCGCACCTCTCAAGACCTCCACTCCCAGATACTGTTCGCCTCTCTCCGCACCCCCTCAGAATAGACACCTTCATCCCCCGCCGCCCCGAATGGCTCAACGTAACACCACTTCCTGAAGGGAACTCCCTACTCCTAACATGGCAGATGCCGTCTGATCCAAACCTCCTCTCCTTCCGCATATTCCGGAACAGTACAACTGGATTTGAGATGATCCACGAGACGCTGAACACCACCCCCTCCTACGTAGACAGGGGACTTACAGACGGTGTACGTTACACCTATTATGTTGTCTCAAGGAACGTTCTAGGGAGACTTTCAAGGCCCTCCCCCTACGCATCCGGTGTGCCGGAGGACACACTCCCCCCAACACTTAAGATAATAAGCCCTGGGGAGGGGGAGATACTCACTGGTGAGGTTTCGGTAAATTACACGGCGGACAACGATACAGTGTGGATAGCACTGTTGGTTTACCGGGACCTGAATGGAAACGGCATTCCCGACGATGGAGAGGAGTGGTATGAGGCGGTGAATACAACCAATTCAGTATTGAAACTGAACACCACCCTTCTCCCCACCAGGTATGAGGGGGTTCCTCTTCTTATGAGGCTCAAGGGATCAGACGAGGTGGGCAACGTAGCGCTAAGCCCACCTGTTGGCGGGATAACAATAGACAACACACCACCAAATTGGGCGGAGATAGTGTCTGAGCGCTTGGTTCTTACAAGGGTAGGGGCGGTTGAAATATTGCTCCGGGGGGAGGGGAAGATGAGGGTGGAGGTGAGGGCCAACAGAAGCATCGTCTCCTCCACGGTAGAGGAGGATGATGAGGGCAACTACACCATCACCGTGATGGTGAGGACAGGAAGCACGGTAATAGACCTTTATTTGTACGACATGGTTGGAAATGGACCATACGTGGTTGAAGAGGCCGCAATCATCCACTACGACCCAATACCTCCCGAAGTGAGCTTTACCGTAGCTAGCTCAAATACCACCGCCGGCCTAACCCTGAGGAGCACCTCTTTTGATCCGGTGGTTATCTCCAACTCCTCACTTGAGAGGGTAGCAAAGAGCTTCTGGAACGTCTCCTATTTGGGTGAATATTTCACAGGAGAGGGTGAGAGCTTCCACGCTGATACCACCATCCCCACCACTGCTCTGGTAAAACTGACTGTTGTAGACCTCTTCGGCAACACAAATTACACCATCCTTAGAATTGAGATAGAGGACACCACACCCCCAACCATGCCCAGGCTTGGACCCTTCACCATTGAGGAGGACAGGCCCTTCTCTTTAAGCGCGGAGGGGGTGGCTGACAACGACCCCACCTTCCCTGATAGTGCCACCTTCAGGTGGAACATCTCCGGAGTTTTGAAGGAGGGATTTTACGTCTCCTTCACCTTCCAGGACCCCGGGGAGTTCAATGGGACTCTGACTGCGGTGGACCCCTCGGGAAACGAGAACACCACCCATTTCACGATATGTGTTCTGGACACCACACCGCCCACGATTCAGGTGGAGATCCCGGATGATGTGAGGGCGGGGGAGGAGGTAGTATTAAGCGCCAGGAACACAACAGATAACAGTAAGAACTTCACTTATGGGGATAACTTCGTCTGGGAGATCCCCGAACTCAGCATTATCCTTAAAGGTGCAGAGGTGAAGGTCACCTTCCCCAGACGTGGTAGATACACCCTCCTTCTAACAGTATCTGACTCCTCATCAAACAATGCATCCATAAGGAAAATCATTCAGGTTCTGCCCGACGGCGTCCCACCCCTAGTTGAAAGTGTAGAGGTGGAGATGAAGCATGGGTGTATATCACCCTCACCCACCTTCCACGTAATCTTCAGCGAGCCCGTTGACCAAAATAGTCTCAAAAACGGGGTTAAAATAACGGTTGATGGCGAGCAGGTCCCCGTTATAATGAATCTATCCAGCAATGGAACAACCCTTCTGATAAAAACCCTTTACAGCCTCTCCCAGGGCTCCGAGGTCCATCTAATTTTCACAACAGATGTGGAGGACTTAACCGGAACACCTCTATCGTTCTCTCAGTTTAACTTTACTGTCTGGAGAGCTCTCATTTTGCTGGACTCTCCGGAGAGAATTACTTCCCCAGGGGTCTATAATCTGACCTTCTCAAACGATATTGAAGGTGTGGGGGAGGTATATGTTCTGAAAGGAGAGGTGAAGATGGAGGTAAACTACAGTGTGGTGGGGAGGACGCTCACCATCCATATAGAGAGCGGGTGGGAGGGGGATAAAGTGGTGATCAGCAACGTTAAGGACATCTACGATCAGAGTGTGGAGAACATCTCCATCCCCCTCTCCATCACAGAGCCCAGCCCGGAGAGTGAGAGGAGGGGGGAGGGGGGTGGTTGGGACAGCATTGTTTATATTCCTCTAATCATAATCGCCCTT
>JAGHBW010000064.1 GCA_021160765.1 Thermoplasmata archaeon | reverse complement strand
TGGGGTGAGAAAATCCATTTTGAGGACATCTCCCACAATAACCTTTACTTTACCCCCGAACTTCTCGCGGAGAGAGGCCGCCAACCGCGGATCCAGTTCTATAGCTGTAACCACAGCACCTTTCCTTAGGAGTCCCTCTGTTATCTGCCCCTCCCCTGCCCCCACCTCCACAACGCTCTCACCCTCTTTGACATCAATCATTTTGAGGACCTTATTTTTGTAATATCCATCGGTGAGGAAGTTCTGACCCAGAGGTGCCTTTCCCTTTTTCATCGTTTGGAGAATCCACTGCGTTTATAAAAAGCCCCCTCTCTCCCCACCCCTTCTGTTTATTTTATATCCTATGAAGAAATAACATCAACCATGGCAGAGAAGGGCTCAGGGAGGAGGAGGGGGAGGACACCCAGAGGTGAAAAGAAGGTTTACCGCCCCGGGGACACACTGCATGTTCTCATCACACAGGACTTCGCAGAGGTGGCCAATGAGTTCTTTGAGTTCTGCAGGAGGAACAACTACAACGCCTCCGACGTTATCAGGTCCTGTATAAGGAAGTGGCTGGAGGAGAGGAAGAAGGAGGAGGAGGCACGGGTCTCTTACGATGAGAGACTGCTCAAACTTCTGGAGGAGGCCAGAGAGGAGGGTGGGGTGAAAAAAGAGAAGAAAAAATCAGGTGGAATAAAGATCTATAAGGTTGGGGGAGGAGAAGGTTAGCGCCGGTACCTGAGGATCCCGGCGATACCGCCGAAGGCCTTGAGGAGCACCTCTCCCTCCTGGAAGTTGTCTGAGATGAGTTCAAGCCTTGTTCCGTAGTTGTCGCAGATTTCAGCGAGTTCCTCCACGTAATCCTTGCTGTTCACGATCTCCAGTGGGCCTCCACATTTCTCACATTTCATCTCGGGGTTCTCCCCTTCCTTCACCTTCACCTTTTTTGTCTCCCCGCAGTTCTTGCACCTCATCTCATATATCTTCAGTTTAAGCCCATCGGAAACAAGAAGAATATCCACCGCTCCCTCCTCAAGTGCCTTCAATACCTCCTTCTCACCGTAAACGTAAAGTCCCCTCCCCTCCTTTTTAACCTCCTTCAAGAACCTCTGCATTAGCTCCTTCTCTCTGAGCAGTTCTGCACCTTTCAACAGCTCCTCCGCCTTCTCCACAAGCTCCCTCAGGCCGTACTCATCAGTGTACCCTGTGTCCACAAGCCCCATGATCTTCTTCTTGAGCTCATGGTGGAGGTAGTTCTTCTGAACGAAGTACTCCTTGGTGGCACCGGGTCCTCCAACAATGATCCCCTCCAGATTGTCCAATCCGAGAAATGTGTCGGATGCCCTCTCCCCAACCTTTACGAAGAACTCGTGGGCTGCCTGCTCTATAAGTCGTTCAAACCTCCTTGCAGACTGCCCTCCCCTGCCGTGCTTTCTGGGAACCAGAGACTGTATGTTCTCCACAACCTCAATCCTGTTCCCGTGAAGTACCCCTATAGTTGCTTCAGAGCGGTCAATGGTCAGAAGACCATAGACCTTCTCCTCTCTCACCATATCGTAGAGGGGATCTAGGAAAAACTCCGAGTCGCACCTGTAGAGGAAGATGGATATGGGGCGAATGGGTTCTAGGATATTCACCACCATGGTGGTTTGATCAGCCCCCTTGGGAACGTGGCCCACGAAGAAGACAATTCCGTTCTCCGGCACCCTCCTCATGGTTCTCAGCCGGGAAAGTATGGACTCTATAGCAGAGGTCACGTTCTTCCTGGTGGTCTTTGATTTTATGTTCATTGACTGAGAGTACTCCTCTCTCAGGTAGTTGGCCACATCGGAGATCTGCTTGTTGGGTGGAACGTAGAGGGAGATCAGCTCCGTTCCCCTTCCCCTGTATCGCTTCAGCTCATCCAGCTTCTTTTTGAAGAGGTATCTCTCCTTTTTTGTTATCTCTTTATCTCCGTTTGCGCTCATCTCCCGGCACCGTCCAATGGAAACGCCCCGGGGGGGGCGGGCTGAGCATAAAGGCGATATTTTATAAAGATAACGCCAGAGACTTATCCGAAAGTGGCACTTTTAGAGAAAAGATTTAAATCCAAATTGCTGTATCGGGTTCAGCCCCTCCACAACTTCAAGATGTGGTCTCAATGAACGTATCTAGGATTATGTCAAAGGATGTGGTCTACGTCCAGCTGCCCACAACAAGGGCGGATGTTCTGAGACTGATGATAAAACACAAAAAGACAGGGCTTCCGGTGGTGGATGAGGGCGGTAAGGTTCTTGGGGTGATAACCAGGAAGGATTTCTTCCGCCACCCTCAGGAGGAGCAGGTGGCTTTAATAATGAGCTGGAACCCACCAACAGTCTCACCCAGCACCGCGGTTGAAAGGGCGGCCAGGATCATGTATGAGACGGGGGCAAGGAGGATACCTGTTGTTAAGAACAACAGGATCGTTGGAATAATTACCCCAACAGACCTACTTAAGGTTGTTGTGGAGAAGAAAATAGAGGATCCTGTTGAGAAATACATGGAGGAGCAGTGCTTCACCATATACAAGTCCACCCCAGCGAATGTGGCGGCAAGGATGATAAATCTCTCCAAGGTTTACGCCATGCCTGTTCTTGATGAGAACGGGGATCTCTGCGGAATGATAACGGACAGGGACCTGTTCAACATTGAATATTTCAGAGAGACCATCTCCCTCACGAAGCTGGGAATAAGTGCTGATGAGGATGAGTGGAGCTGGGAGGGTTTAAGGAACATAATGAACCTCTACTTCCAGGAGGCTAAGATAGATCTACCCAAGGAGCCCGTTGAGAGGTTCATGAACAAAGACCTCGTCACAGTATTCAGAAAGCGGCCGGTGTGGGAGGCGGCGGATATAATGAGGAGGAAGGACTTTGACCAGCTGCCTGTGGTGGACGTTCACGATGAGCTTCTCTCAATCCTCTACGACATAAAGATCATCGGAGCTCTTTTAGAGGAGATGTAAAGTTTATTACCCCCCTCTCCACTTTTAGAGCTATGCTATACAAAATTCTGGCGGAGACCTACAGCAGGGCAGAGGCCACAACAAAGAGGCTTGAACTCCTGGACATCATTGTTTCACTTCTTATGAAAACTCCCCCCGGGGACCTTAAAGAGGTGATATATCTAACGCAGGGGGATGTTGCACCGCCGTATGAGGGACTGGAGCTGGGGGTTGCAGACAAACTCTCGCTTAAAGCAATAAGCCTGGCTTATGGCATTCCCACATCTGAGATTGAGAAGAGGTGGAAGAGGGTGGGGGATCTTGGACTGGCTGCGGAGGAGATGTGCAAGGGAAAGAAGCAGGTCAGCCTCTTCTCAGAGCCTCTCACCGTGAAGAAGGTTTACAACAACTTTTTGAAGATAGCCAGCAAAGAGGGGGAGAGGTCTCAGGAGTTCAAGATTAAACTTATTGCTGAGCTTTTAAACAGCGCCACCCCCCTTGAAGCCAGGTACATCATCAGAACGGTTTCTGGGAGGCTCAGGCTAGGAATAGCGGACATGACCATTCTGGACGCTCTCTCATATAGATTTGAGGAGGGTTTTGACGGCCTTGCAGAGATGTGCAGCGCCCTCCAAACTCACCCTCCGGGGGTGGATGACGTATGTGAAAAACTCAAAGAGAGGACCTCAGAGCCTCTTTATGCGATCCTTGAGTCCTTGAAAAGGAGTTCAGCCAGGACTCTTCCGGGCCTTGAGGAGCTCTACAGGGCGGCGGAAAAGGTGAAGAGAAGTATTGAGGATAACAGGGTCAGGATAGAGAGGGCATACAACATTTATCCAGATCTCGGTGAGATTGCGGTAAGGCTGGCGGAGGGGGGGGTTAAGTCCCTTGAGGAGATGCATCCCGTTGTGGGGATTCCTCTCCGTGCCATGCTGGCGGAGAGGTTAAGGAGCATGGAGGAGATCTTTGAGAAGATGGGAGGGAGGTGTGCGCTTGAATACAAATATGACGGTCTCAGGGTTCAGATACACGTGGATGGGGAGAGGGTGGAGCTCTACTCCAGGCATCTTGAGCGGCTGACGGAGCAATTTCCAGATGTTGTTGAGACGGTTAAAAGGTACTTCAGGGGGAGGGAGGGGATTGTTGAGGGTGAGTGTGTCCCGGTGGATCTGAACACGGGGGAGATGCTTCCCTTCCAGGTAGTGTCCAGACGAAGGGGAAGGAAGTACGGGATAGAGGAGGCAGTGGAGGAGTTTCCTGTCGTGACCTTCCTCTTTGACTGCATGTACGCTGATGGGGTGGATATGACTAGAAGGCCCCTCCCGGAGAGGCGGAAAGCAATCATGCAGCTATTCCCAGAGATAGGGGAGGAGTGGACAGAGGAGAGGAGGCTTGCCCTGAGCAAACAGATAATCACCTCTGATGTGAGAGAGGCGGAGAGGTTCTTCACACAGGCACTCTCTGATGGATGTGAGGGGATAATGGCCAAGAACATCAGCGAGAAATCCATCTACAGCGCTGGTAGCAGGGGATGGCTCTGGATAAAGTACAAAAAGGAGTATAAAAGCGAACTGACAGACAGCATAGACCTCGTTGTTGTTGGGGCATTTTGGGGTAAGGGGAGGAGGGCAGGAACGTACGGCGCCCTCCTCATGGCGTGCTACAACCCTAATGAGGACCGCTTTGAGACGGTCTGTAAACTGGGGACAGGCTTCTCAGA
>JAGHBW010000020.1 GCA_021160765.1 Thermoplasmata archaeon | reverse complement strand
TTTCAAGAGACCCCCTTCCCTCTCCCATAAGTGCGCTCAAATAATTGAGGAGTGAGGAGTTTCCCTCAGTTGAAATTGAGACAGCCAGAGAATAATTCACCTCCATATTCCCGATCACCGCCACGCCCTCCTCAACCCGGAAGGGAAGGCAGAACTCCTTGAACCTGTTTCCCCATCTGTCCTCAACGGCCTTCCCCGTCTCTCTGAATCTGCTCCACTCTGGAAGTGGCACCTCTATGGGCCCCCTCACATTCAGGCTCCCTGAGGGTGTGGAGATCCTGCAGAAGGCGTTCAGGTTTGCGCCAACCTCTGAGACCTTCCCCGAGTAGGTTTCAGCGCCAATTATACGTATGCGGTCGCTCCAGAGAACCTTCGGGGGGTAGAAGAAGAAGCGTACTGGGATGTGATGGTAAACAGGAACAACCTTTAATCCTTCCGTGAACAGATAGAGCGTCACGTCTCTAGCGTAGTTCCAGGAGACGAGAAGGGAGGGGAAATAATCTTTGGGGGGTGGCAGGCACCACATCCTTAAAGGAGTCCCGGACCCGCTCAATCTCCCCGCAGGGGTGTGTTCTGCCCAATCCCCTCTCACATCAACCTTCCAGAGGGTTCTGTTTGAAACTGAATAGAGCAGGAGACCCCCGGGGCAGGAGATGAGCCTGTAAGGGTAGTAGAGGGAGGGAGAGGTCATTGTGGTGTTAACAACAGACACCTTTCCAGTTTGGAGTGATACCCGCAGGTACCTCAACGGTGAGCTCTTTATCAGTGCCCACACTGTTCCACCGGAGGAGGGTACTATTATCGGAGAATAGATCCTATCCCTCAGCTCAATGCGCTTTACTCCCCCGGGGGATATAATGTATATTTGGGAGGGATAGGAGGTGTAAATAACGGCCACCCACGTGGAGGAGGTCCAGCACACACCAGCCCATGAAGGGTAGCCTCTGATATGAAAGGGCCCCTTCAGTGTGCCATTGAGGATAAAGTAAGCGCTTCTGTTCCCGCTCTTTACATATGGAGAGAAAAGCATCGCTGAGCTCTCTGCTCCAACTATCCTCATGGGATAGCAGTATTCCGGGAGAACATAGCTCCTCCTTGTAGTAAGGCCGCCATTTGTAACCTCCAGAAGAGTGAGGATGTATTTTCCACCTCTGGAGGTTAAGGTAAGCATGTCAGCGGATCCTCCGGAGAGTGGGATGGACCAGAGGGAGGATGTTGGCAGAGTGAACTCCCTCTTCACATTCTTGCCGGGGGTTGGCACGGGATAGACCCTGACCTTTCCCTCCGAGACCCTCCCATCAGCGGGAAGAAGAAGGGATGCGGATGAGGAGTCCCCGGGGAGGAGAACCTTTGAGGGGGAGGAATCGGTGAAGTACCTCTGCTGGCCGAAGGCGCCGTAAGCATCACCACCGAAGCCCCACTCCCTCTGCCCGTCATCTCCAAGGTCAATATAAATGGAGGAGGGATAGGGACCGGAGGAGGTCTCAACGGTTAAACTGAAGGAGTCTATTATTTTAATGGGGGATGTGGCATTTATCCATATGCCCTTCACCTCCCCATCTCCAGAGGGTAGGCTTATTGTTATTTCTTCCCGTTCCCCCCCTGGCGTGCTGAACCGCTCTACAACATCGCCACTGCTTAGGGGAATGGGGAGGACGAGGAATAGGACAGCTATGGGGAGGGCCTTCTTTATCACACTGGTGAATAGTTTTGTCGCACTATTTATTTTTATTTGTAAGCTCAACCAACTACAGAAAAGAAAGCAGAGTTGTGGAAATCCACAGGCGTGGGTAAAAAAAGAAAGAAAAGGTTTAAGTGCAACCCTTTTTTATCCACTCCTAAGGTGATACTATGGCACCTCCTAAGAAGTCCAAGAAGGGTGCGGGTTTCCACTCCGCCGCCGGTCTGATAAGATACTTTGATGCGGAGGAGGAGACTGCATTCAAGATAGACCCATATCTGGTAATTCTAATGGGAATAGCCGCAACCGTGGTGATTGTGCTTCTTGAACACTATTATCCAACGGCGTGATTAAGATGAGAGAGAAAAAGAGCAGGAGAGGTATTGCCGTACTAGCGCTAATGGCAGCGGCAGCTGAAGCTCAGGAAAAAATTGAAGAAAAAAAGGATGGAGAAGAAAGCCACCAGGAGGTGGCGACTGAAGGATGATGCAGGGCGATTACGCCTTGCCTATAATCCTGAAGACCTTTGTCCCGCAGTGGGGGCAGACCCCCCTCACGGCCTTCATCCCGTTTTTCATAATGTATTCTTCAGGGTTCTTTATCTCCACCTGCTTCTTGCACTTCATACACCTTGCAGTCCACTTCTGAGCCATGATAAAACCTCCGTTTAGCGTAACCATATTGCCAGTTCCCAATATAAACCTTTTCTCAGAGGATCCTGCCCAAAACTGCCTCTCCCTCGGCCACCATCCTGCCCTTCATGATGACGGATGAAACTACCTCCGCTCCCTTCTCCACCGATACGTTTTCCAGAAGGAGGGAGTCCTTAACTAAGGCTCCATTTGAGATTCTGACACCGTCCAGCAGGGTTGCATAGGGACCAACCCTCGCCCCCTCCTCCACATGGGCATTGGGGGATATGTAAACTGGAGGGATTATACCATCACCCTCTGGGGAATCTTTTCTGAAAGGCCAGATCTCTGAGTCCATAATTATCCTCTGAGCCTCAACCAGTCCCTTCAGCGTCCCGGCATCGCTGAACCTTCCCGTCACCTTATGGGCCTTAAGAAGTCCGTCTCTGGCAAGTGCTGGGAGAAGGTCCTTTTCAAGGGAGACGGTGGAGGATGATGGGAAATAATCCTTTACACCCTTCTCAAGTATCGCCACCCCCCCGAATATCCACCCCTCCCCACTTTTTCC